>DASPGQ010000605.1 GCA_035620555.1 Vicinamibacteria bacterium | reverse complement strand
AAGAGTTTTCCGTAATTGCCGATGATGAGTCCGGCGACGACGACGGCGATCACCCCGGAGAGATGCAGCACCTCGGCGACCACGAAGCTCCCGAATACCAGCACGACCGTCAGCGTCACTTCGAGCAGGTGGTCGTCGAGGCGTTTCATGAGCCGGTAGCAGGCGTATCCGAAGATGAAGCCGATTCCGGCTCCACCGGCGCAAACCTTCGCGAACGAGAGCCCGATTCCGAGCGCGCTGGGCTCCGCCCCCTCGTAGAGGACGGCGAAGAGGGCTCCGAACAGCACGACGCTGGTTCCATCGTTGAACAGACTCTCCCCCTCCATGAGCGTCTTGAGGCGCTTCGGCGCTCCGACCTCGCGAAAGATGGCGAGCACCGAGATGGGATCGGTCGCCGCGACCATCGCACCGAACAGGAGCCCCTTCAGCCAGGGCATTTCGAGCGTGACGTGGAGCATCCCGCCCACGAGCAGAGTCGCGAGCACCAACCCGGGAAGGGCCAAGACCGCGATAGGAAGAACGTCTTTCCGCAAGTCGTCGAGCTCCATGTGCAGCGCGCCCTGAAAAAGGAGGGGTGGAAGCACGATGAGAAGCACGAGCTCCTTGCTGAGATGAACGGACATGGTAATGGGAAGAAAGCTCACGCCGATGCCGACGAGGACGAGCGCGGTGGTATAGGGCACGTGGATGCGCTTGACGAGGACGGCGACGAGCGACGCCACGCTCAGGATCAGCAAGAGGTCTTCGAGGACGACTTCCGTCTCTGACATGCTTTGTTCGATTCTCGCGACGGCGAAAGGTGAAGATGGCTGCGGCGGAACTCGGGCTCGAGCCAATCAAGCGCCGATCTCATCGAACGCGCCCGCCCCGAGACTAATCTCTTGTGAGAGATTCTATGATACTGACGGGGAACAGTCATCGCAACACGGCGAGACACGGGATGTCGGTCGGACGGCGAGAAACGAGCCGTTTGTCCCGTTGCTCAGAAGACGAAGAAGAACCCGACGGTGGCGTTTGCCTGATAGACGAGATCCGCCTCGATGGAAACGAGGCAGCCGCCGGGAAGCGAGCAGAAAAAGCCGCCTCTCGTGTTGAGAAACGTGGGCCAGACGCGGCCATCGAGCCGAAGACCGACGCGGTTCGAGAGGAACGTCTTGACCCCTCCCCCGAATCCGATCGAAAAGCGCCATTCGTCGCCGAACTCCGCCGGAGCCGGATCGAATCGCGTCGCCCCTACCGTCAGGGCGAAATAGGGGCGCAGGCTTTCCTCGCTGAATTCCACCGTTCCGCCAAAATGGAAGTATTCGATCGAGAGACCAGCGCTCACCTGGGTCGGAGAGAACGGATCGCTGCTACGGAAGCTCAGAACCGTGTCCTGACGGTCGTAGAGAAGCTGGATCGTCGCGTCGGGGCGAACGCGCAGGTCGACGAAGACGCCGTAGCTCGTATCGGCGTCGACGTCGAGCCGCCCCGGGAAGGAGGTCACGCCTCCACCGACCTGATACCCGAAAAACGGCGAGATCTCGACGCGCTCCTGCGCCGATGCGATGCTCGCAGTGGATACGGTGGCCAGCAGGATCGCGGCCGTCCGGGCGTTCATCACCCTGCTCGTGCTCAATGCCGTGGCGGGACTCTCGAGATGACGTCTCATGGGACGGCGTCCAGGGACTTCAGCCACCCCTCGAGCACCGGGCGAGTGTCGACTCCTGTGGCCTCCGCGAAGATCGCCGGGAGCTCGTCGATCTCGAAAGCCCTCTCGGTCTTTCGCGACCAGGACACCAGATGCCTGAGCGCGTCACGCAGCCGGTATTCGCCGCGACTCTCACGACGGAGGTGCTCGTCGATCGCGGCGGCCATGAGCCCTCCGCGGGAGAACACGGTTCGGCCGGTACGAAAGTCCTCCGAGTACCGCGTCGACGCTACCCGAGAGAGCTCGACGAGAGGCATCTGGCGAAGGAAGGCGGGAGCATCGACCACGCTCTGGCGAAAACGCCGCTCGACGAGGAGCTCTCGGTAGGCTCGGGCCTCGTCAACCGGAAGGCCGTCGGCAATCGCTTCGATGGCCGCGTATTGCGCGAACCCCTCGCTGAACCAGATCGTATCGAGGACCGGAGCGAGCTCCCAGGTGAACGGGTAGTAACCCTTGCCGTAGGCGCGCTTCGGAATCCAAGCGTGCGAGAAATGATGGGCGAAGTTGTAGAGCACGCGCGAACGATCGGAATCGGAGGAGCTCGCGGTGAGGCCGGCGTCGCTCGCGAGGTAGAACGTAGCGCTGTCGAGGTGCTCCATGCTGAAGCCGTAGCGATGGCGTTCGGACAGTGGCGCGAGGAGCTCCTGCAGCACGGTGTAGTGTGGAAACGGGGCCTCGCCGAAGTAGTCGATGGTCCGGCGAAGGGCCTGCTCCGCCAGCTCGGCGAGGAGCGTCACATCGGTCGCTCCCTCGGTGTACAGGGCGAAGTACGACGGTGGCTGAGTTCCCAGTTCCCGAACCTCGAGCTTCGGACCGGCGACGACCTGGGAATCGGCGAGCGCGTAGAAATCTCGCGCCGAGGCCATGTCACGTCCCGTTGGAAGCGGCAGCCGAGGGGCGAGCGTCGTCAGAAGCGGCCAGCTGGCCGGTACTTCGAGCTCGAGGCGGATGGCTCTCCCCTCGAGGCCTTCGACGTAGCCGAAGATGGAGTACCCGAGGAGGCTCAAGTAGCCGGGTCGCACTTTCGAGGAGTCGGAGGCGGCTACGACGTCTCGCTCCATCCGGGCGATATCCACGTCGTATTCGATCCGGGCGACGGCGGAATCCGCCACTCCAAGAATCCACCGCGGTCCCTCGCCTCTCTCGACCGCGATTGCGGAGCCGCTGGCCGCAAGGGCGCTAACCGAGGTAACGAAGCGGTCGAAAGGCTGCTCGCCGTAGCCCATGGGAATGGCGCGAGGGATGACGAAAATCCGCGATCCGACGACGACCGAAGGCAGATCGATCCGGACCGACACCCGCTCCGGTCGGGACTCACGGTAGGTGAGCTTGTACGAGATCTCCTCAGGCGCCGCGGATTGCGCCAGCGAGACTGCCAGAGCCGCGCTCAGAACGAGCATCGCCGTACAGGATAGTCCGGCAAAGCCCGACTCGGCCAGCGCCGCCGGCGCGAGACGGTCCGGAGCGATGACCGTTACTGTCGACGCGAACGCATCGCTCCGGAACCGTCGCTATGGAGCGCGGCGTTTCAGCGTCATCAAGCGCGAATGCTTCTCTTCCCTCTGGCCGACTAAGTCGAGCTCGATCCGGTCCTCGCTCAGGAAACGAATCTGGAGCTCACGCATATGATAGGCGTCGGGCGACGATAGATTGGTGATGTCGACGAACTCGAACTTCAACACGCCCGTCGCATCGTCATAGTCGGCCGCCTTCAATCTCGGCTGATTCCCCGCAAAGCAGTAATGAGTGACCCGCAAATCCTGTCCGTCCATATGGTAGAAGCTCGCCATCGGCCCCACTCCCCGGATCTCCTCGACGAGGGTCTCGTTGCCTCCGGTCAGGCTGTAGACGACGTAACGATCTTCCGTACCCTCGACATCCCAGGTGCCGACCAGCGACTTCAGGCGTTCGAAAGCGGCTCGAAAATCCTGGGAGTCGCTGCCCGTGCCGCTTTCCGCGAGGGACAGGAACAGGGTCGACATCAAGACGAAAAACACCCGATTCATGATGCCTCCCTCACTTCCTCGAGAGCCGGATCGTAACCGGCTGCTCTTCGCCTTTTTCGAGACCGTTGAACCGGATCTGGAGTCGATCTTCACCGAGAAACCTGATCTCGATTTCCCGGGTGTAATAGGCGTCGGGCGCGGAGACGTTCGAGACGTCCACGAAGTCGAACTTCAGGAAGCCCTCTTCGGGGCGGTAGCTCACGGCCTTCATCCGGGGTTGGTTCCCAGCGCCGCAGTAGTGGGTCACCCGGAGATCGTTCCCGTCCATGTGGTAGACGCTCGACATGCTACGGAACCGCTCGATCAAGGCCGAGTCGTTTCCCGTCAGCGAGTAGGTCAGGGTCTCGTTCTCCCCCTCGACCTGCCAGGTGCCCGCGAGGCTCTTCAAGCGCTCGAAGGCGGAGGCGGCATCGGGAGCGGCGGATGAGACGCCGGAAGCCACGCACGTCGACATCAGCATCAACCCGATCAGGACACCGACTCGGCGTGGCCGCCGCTCGGCTTGTGAGAGCACCCAATCAATCGAATCTTTCTTCACCGTTACACCTCCTCGAGCGCAATCTAGCGTGGTCGAAATCACCTGGCCGTTTCGGCAGGCGTTGCGAAAAGCGTTGCGAAGCTCAAAAGTCCTTATCCCGCGAGCTAGGATGACATCATGGCCCGGCTCGAGCTGCGTTTCTTCGGCGCCCCGCGGATGCTCCTCGATGGACGCCCGATCAAGCTCGACCGCCACAAGGCCGAAGCGCTTCTCGCCTACCTCGTGGTCGAGGCCGGAGAGCACCGCCGCTCGGAGCTTGCCGTGCTCTTGTGGCCGGAGCATCCGCCCGCGCGAGCTCGAGCCGCCTTGAGGCGCACCCTCTTTGCCTTGTCCGAGGCCATCGGCAGGGACTGGCTGGAGGGGGATGGGGGCTCGATGGCCTTTTGCCGAGGCCGTTCGGTCTGGGCCGATGTGATCGCCTTCGAAGAGTCGTGGACCCGGGCCTCCGGTCACCCGCACGGGCCGCGGGACGCCTGCGCGGCTTGTATCGACGAGCTGTCGAGAGCGGTGGCTCTCCAGCCCTCCGATTTTCTCTCCGGGCTCGCTCTGCGCGATGCCCCTCGCTTCGACGACTGGCAACGTATGGAGGCGGAGCGGCTGAGAGCGCTTCGCGCCGAGGCTCTCGAGGGGTGCGTCCGGTTTCACACGGAACGGGCCCAGGTCGACGAGGCCCTCGCGTTCGCTCGAGAGTGGGCTTCACAGGATCCGCTCGACGAGAAGTCCCATGAAGCCATGATGAAGCTCCTCGTTGCCGGTGGAAGACGCGGGGCCGCCATCCGACTCTACGAGGATTACGCGCGCCGTCTGGAGGACGAGCTCGCCATCGAGCCACCCGAGTCGATGACCGCGCTCTGCCGCCAACTTCGATTACGCCGCGCTCCCGGGAGAAATGGCGCCGTCGAGCTCTCCAAGAATGAATCCGAGGGCAGTGTTTCCCGATCCGATGGCCTGGACGTCGCCATCGCCCGGTGGAAGAGCGCGTGCCACCTGGGCGACGCGAGGGCGCTCGACGGAGCTCTCGACTCCTTTCATCGCCGCCTCGACCAGGGCGGACTCTACGAGGAGGGAAACGTCCTCTTAGAGCTGGCTCTGGGAGCGGTGGCGGATGCACCCCTCGTGGGACGCGTGCTCGCGCGCCAGGGTGTGCTCTACTCCTGTACCGGCCGCCTCGAGAAGGCGCGGGCGCTTCTCGAGGAAGGATTACGCCTGGCGCCTTCGGCAGGCAATCCCCTGGAGCTCGGCTATTGCCAGAACCGTCTCGGCTACGTGCTCTTCGCGCTCGGACATCGCGACCGAGGCCTGCGCCTCGTCAGACTGAGCGTCGAACGGTATCGCGAGGCAGAGAGCACCTCCGGCCTTTCTTGGGCTCTCAATGTGCTGGGTCATTTGTCCATCGGCGGCGAGCGGGCCCTGCCCCTCCTCGCCGACTCCCTGGATCTTGCCAGGAGATCGAGCGACGAGCAGCGAATCGCGAGCGTGCTCAACAGCCTCGGAAAGGAAGCTCTCGCTCGCGAGGAGTTCGCGCGCGCGCGGCCTCACCTGGAGCAAAGCCTCGAGCTGCGACGCGATCGTCGCCATCGAATCGGGATCGCCGATACGCTGAACAACCTCGCGAGCGCCTTTTTGGGTTTGGGGCGGGCCAGCGCAGCGACCCGAGCGATCGAGGAAGCGCTCGACGTCGCCCGATCGATCGACGCGCGACCGCTGCTCGTCGAGATCCTGCTCGGAAAGGCCCTTATCCGCCGAACCGAAAGGCAGCTGGAGCGCGCCGCCGAGCTCGCCTCCTCCGCTCTTCACCTTCCCGGGGGTTGGAGCGACGGCAAGGATCGCGCGAGGACCGTGCTCGCCGAGCTCTCTCGCGAGCTTCCCGCCAGGTCGTTGGCCGAAGCGGTGGAGAGAGGTCGGGCACTCGAGAGCTTTCCTGTGGGTCCGTGACCGGTTCTCCCCGTACGCGGTTTGCTCTCAGACCGTTCGCAACGCTCCAGTGTCGGCTCGCACGCTAGGCTCTCTTTAGACATTATCAAGATGGAGAAACAAGATGAAGTTCGATCTCGACCGCTCGCTCGAAGTCCTCGAGCGCACGCCGCGAACGCTGTCGACGCTCCTCGAAGGACTGTCCACGGAGTGGCTGTCCCGCGACGAGGGCCCCGACACGTTCAGCCCGCGCGATGTCGTCGGCCATTTGCTCCACGGCGAGGAAACGGATTGGGTTCCGCGAATCCAGATCATCCTCGAAGAAGGGACGGCGCGAGCGTTCACGCCGTTCGACCGGTTCGGATTCCGTGAGAAATACCGGGGTCAGCCACTTTCCGCGCTCCTAGAGCGATTCGCCGGGCGCCGCGAACGAAACCTAGCGTACGTCAAGAGTTTGAATCTCGACGCTTCGAATCTGTCGAAAGAGGGCCGTCATCCCGAATTGGGTCGTGTTACCTTGCGACAGCTCCTGGCGACTTGGACGGTCCACGATCTGGCGCACCTGCGCCAGATCGCGCGCGTAATGGCCAAGCAGTACCGCGAGGAAGTCGGCCCTTGGGAACGCTACTTTCGAGTGCTCCAGGAGTTACCTCAGTCCTAGACTGCAACCAAGATCCTCAAGAACATTTGTACACCATCGGCAGCAGCTTCTACTTGCGAAGAAGCCCCTTTTCCTTCTGCCGTCACGATTCAACAACTTACGAAGGCCTCGCCTAATGGCGCGTCCTGGCTAGCTTCCACTCCCCGACCAACGTCCGGTTGACGTCCTTTGGCCCCGCGACGCGTGGGCGTACAATCCAATTCAGGATGCTCGCTGCGCTACCGGACACCGTTCTGCAGTCTTATTTCGCCGAAGCTCGCGGCCCGACTCCATCCAGAGCGTTTCGTGGAGGTTTGCGCATGGGAGCTTCGCAGTCCCAAGAAGTATCGAAGGGGCCGCCCCTGCGATACTTTCCGGCAACAGGTCGCTTGAACAATAGTCATTTGGCTTCCCACACTTCGGCGCTTTCATGAAGCGAGCTGACGAGGAGTATTGCAAGGACACCTTTTCGACATTCTTGGCGCGTCACTTTGCGGGCAGCCAAGTTTCGTGGAGCGAAGTACCGCAAAACGAAGAGCCTCCCGACTACTACCTGACGATCGACGGTAAACGTTATGCCGTAGAGGTCACCTCCCTGATTGACGACGTGATCATCGGGGAGTCGGTACGAATGTCCAACGTTGGCGCGCGAAGGTCGCTCGTCACGCTGTGCGAAGATATGAAGCGGAATCTCGCTGAGCGTGGCTTGCTCTTCGGAGCCCACGTGATGACCTTACAGCCAATCGAGGGACTAAGGGATCTACGTCCCCTTATCGAGAAAAGGGTGATTGAGTACGTCCAGCGCACGAGATTTGAGAAAGCCGCCGCCCGCGAGGTTCTTGTTAGGAAAGGGCGCGCTCGAATTGCGATTCAGAAACACCATGACCAATCCGACCAGCTGTACTGGGTAATCTCGGGTGGTGCAAAGTGGGAAGGTCAGATGCGACACGACATCGCGCGTCTCCTCGAGGAGGCTTTGCGCGACAAGCGGCGGAAGTTGCGGGAGGTTGAAACGCCGATAATCCTCCTCCTTTTGGATCGATATCACCATGGCAGCGCTGAAATGTGGAAGGATGCGGCCGACGACAGCGAGTTCGGCGGGTTTCAAATTGTTGCAAGGATCTGGCAGGATGACACGATGCTTCTTCATTCGTCCTCCAGTTGGCCTTGGGATACGGAATACGCCATATAACTTGCTCTTCATCTCTGCTGGCACCGAGGAGCCACGTATCGCTTCTCCCGTGGTGTGGCTACAGGGCCTTGCTTGGATCCCGAAAGTACCCCAGCCTCGAACTTGAGTACCACATATTCCCAGGTGAGACTCACCTCTCTGTTATTCCCGCGACGATCAGTCGAGGGCTCCGGTACTTGTACGGCGACGTTCCTTAGGAGGGCAGCTGCCGCCTAACACCGCATGCAGCCGACGGCGCCGCGGCTGATGCGTCACGTTTATCCGGATGCTTCCTCCACGGTGGAACCCACCGTTGATCGACTGTACGTCATTGACGTATAGTTATACGTGCGCTTCGTTGAGACCCCGGTTTTCACACGGGAGGTAACGGAGCTCCTCTCCGATGACGAGTATCGGGGCCTCCAACTGGCGCTGCTTTTTCGGCCGGAGCAAGGACCGCTGATCCCCAAAAGCGGCGGACTCCGCAAGCTTCGGTGGAAGAGAGGCGGTGCAGGCAAACGCGGCGGACTGCGGGTGATTTACTTCTGGGACAAAGACGGAGACACCATCTACATGCTGCTGGTCTTTCCGAAGAGTGAACAGGAAGACCTCACGCCCACCCAGCTCCGGATTCTAAGTAAGTTGGTACGAGAGGAACTGAAGTGAAGAAGAAGGACTTCAACAAGCTAGTTGCCAGCATCAAGCAGGCGGGCAAGATCAAAAAAGGAAAGCTGAAGCCAGGGCGCGTCTTCCACTTTGAGCCGGCGGACATCAAAGCGGTGCGGGAGAAACTGAAGGTATCTCAATCCGAGTTTGCGTTAATGATTGGCGTCAGCGTATCGACCCTTCAAAACTGGGAGCAGGGTCGAAGGCAACCCGAGGGTCCCGCAAGAGCCCTGTTGAAGGTAGCGGCGGAGAATCCTGAAGCGGTGGCTGAAGCGCTCCGACGCGTGGGTTGAACCGAGGAACCGGATAACTTGGCGCTGCAGCGGACGGCACCGAGCTTTCGGGCCACGGCACGTCGATTGCTCGGAAGCCTTCCTCTTCAGGGGCGACATCGTCGTTTCGCCGCTGAACGCCGGTGTTATGCCCACTCCAGTCCGCACTTGAGAAACGACGTCGCACGTGGGAACGTAGAGTCATGAGTCGCGGAGCAAGAAGCGTGCTTGACGCCTTTGAAGCGCTGCCCGCCGAGGAGCGGAAACAGGTCCTGGCGGAGCTGATTCGCCGGGCGGCGTCCCGCGACTTCGAGCCGCTCCATGACGAGGATTTGACGGCGGCAGCGGATCAGATCTTTGTGGAGTATGATCGGAGCGAAAGCGAGAATTGAAACAGCCTCACTTCGTTGCACGTGGGCGCTAGAATGAAGATGTGCCTGAGCTGAGTCGTTTTCTTGGGATCGTGATTGCGATGTTCTACCGAGATCACGAGCCAGCTCACTTTCACGCCGTTTATGGGGAGTATGAGATTACCGTCGGTATCGAGGATGGTGTGGTTAGGGCGAGTTTCCGCGCCGAGCCTTGCGGCATGTTCTGGAATGGTACGAGCTTAACAAGCAAGCGCTTCTCGACAATTGGCAGCGCGCAAAGGATCGCCAGCCGCTTCAGCGGATTCCGCCATTGGAGTAAGACATGATACGAGTCACAGAAGCGACGTGGGTTCGGGACCACGTCTTGCGCCTCCGTTTCAGTGACGGTGCTGAGGGGGAGATCGACCTAGGGGAGGAGCTTGAAGGGCCGGTCTTCGAACCTCTGCGGGATGTTAGTGGCTTCAAGCAGTTCCGCGTGCACCCTGAGCTTCACACTGTCGTCTGGCCAAACGGCGCAGACTTCGCTCCGGAGTTTCTCCACAGCCGAGTCACCGTCACGGCATAACATCGACTTGCAGCGGTCGTGGCCCTTTCCCAACCGACATGGCGAAAGGAATGAAGCAACGCAGCCTTCGTTTCGATCATTGCCGCTTCCATAGGACTGGCCACGCCGCTGAAGCCGGGCGTTGGGCCGATAGAGTCCGAGCAACCCGTCGCACCTTGGCGCCAAGTGAATATGAGATCCTGAGGAAGAACTATTCCTGAAACCATGACGCGAATGAGCGCACCCACGCCGCAAGATCAGATTCTGGGGATCGTCAACAACTACTGGCAAGCCTGTTGCGTGGGTGCCGCCGCACAACTGGAGATTGCCGATCATCTCGCCGGCGCTCCCTTGCACGTCGATGTTCTCGCCGAGCGCAGCAAGACGCATGCTCCCAGCCTCTACCGGCTGCTGCGGGCGCTGGAAAGCATCGGGATTTTCACCCAGACCTCCCCACGCGTATTCGCTAACACTCCTCAAAGCGAATGCCTGCGCCGCTACGCAGAAGGCTCGCAGTGGGCCTGGGTCCGCATTACCCTCTGTCCGGACTCTTTTCCCGTCGACGGTTGGCGCGGACTGATACTGGCATTGCAGAACGGGCGCACAGGCGTTGAACAGGTGCGCGGATGCACCGCCTGGGAGTGCCTGCGAGCCGATCCGCAACAGAGCGCCTTCTTCAATGCAGCGATGCGGGACCTGAGCGCCTCCATGACTCCCGCCGTAACCGGATCGTACGATTGGAGCCAATTTCCGGTGATCGCCGATATCGGAGGCGGGATCGGTTCTCAATTGTCCAACATCCTGGATGCACATCCGTCCTGCCGGGGGATTCTTTTCGACCAGCCCCACGTAGTGGAGCAAGCGATTCAGCATGACCGTATGGAACGCTTCGGTGGCGACTTCTTTGCAAGCATCCCGGTGCAAGCCGACGCCTATTTGCTGCGATGGGTCATCCATGACTGGGCCGACGACGAAGCGGTCGCCATTCTTCAGAACGTCAAAAAGAACGCCCGGCCCGGTGCGCGATTGCTGCTCGTCGAGTGGGTCATCACGGAGACCGCCGAGTTCGACACGGGAAAGTGGATGGACATCAATATGCTGGTGAACGCCGGCGGACGCGAGCGTACGGCTAGCGAATTCCGCGAGTTGTATAATCGTGCCGGCTTTGAACTCGAGAAGATCGTCTCCACGCCCTCGCCTCTGAGGCTCATTATCGGGAAGGCGCGAGCGTAAGGGCTGCTATGAACGTCGCTCGGCCCAACAATGGCATGGAGCGACGGCGCAAAGAACGCGCCGCGGCTCATGCTGAACGCTTACACGCACCGAAGGTCGACCCTCGGTTGTATGGAAGTGAGGACCGGAATGCGAAGAGCAACGACGTCGGCTTTCTGTGCACTCGTGCTACTGGTCGGTGCTCACGTCTTCGGCCAAGCCCGGCCGCGCGCCCGCGATTTGGGCATTCCCTTTGAGGGCTCTCCAGGCTCACTGAATTCGATCACCGACGTCGCGGGAGTCGAAGTTGGCTACGCCACGATAGTACGCGGCGACGGCGCGCTGCGCAGAGGTGAAGGGCCCGTTAGAACTGGTGTGACCGCGATCCTTCCTCGCGGAAAGGCCAATCGCGACCCGGTGTTTGGCGCCTGGTTCACCTTGAACGCGGCGGGCGAAATGACGGGGACAACGTGGCTCGAGGAGCGCGGATTCCTGGAAGGCCCAATCCTCATCACCAACACCCACAGCGTGGGCATTGTGCGCGACGCCGCGATCGACTGGATGCTTCGAAACGGCTGGACGTTCAGTTGGATCACGCCTGTTGTCGCCGAGACTTACGATGGTGATCTGAATGACATCAACGGCTTCCATGTCACGAGAGAGCATGTGTTCAGCGCGCTGGACGGCTCGAGAGGCGGCGCCATTGCCGAGGGCAACGTCGGTGGCGGGACGGGAATGGTGTGCCATCAGTTCAAGGGTGGAACCGGAACCGCCTCGCGACGAGTACCGACGCAGACGGAGACATTCACCGTCGGCGTCTTGGTGCAGTGTAATTACGGGTCCAGAGGAATACTGCGAGTGGCGGGAGTTCCGGTCGGCACTGAGATTCGCGACTTGCTTCCTTGCTTCGTACCGACGCCAGGTGTTCCGGAGAAACCGGCTTCCGCACGATGTTCGGAGAGCCGCGCGAGCCTGGGTCCTAATCTCAATCCAACGTCGAAAGACTCTTCGCCCGGTGACGGCTCGATTATCATCGTGGTCGCTACTGACGCACCGTTGCTGCCGCACCAACTGCAGCGCCTGTCAAAGCGGGCCGCACTTGGTATCGGGCGAATGGGGGGCATAGCGAGCAACGGATCCGGCGACATCTTCGTCGCCTTCTCGACCGCGAACGCCTCAGCGGATGTTGCTGGCGTGGCGAACGTCCGGATGCTGGGCAACGCTCAATTGACTACCCTCTTCGAAGCCACGGTTCAGGCGACTGAAGAAGCCATCACCAATACGCTCATCGCGGCAGAAACGATGACCGGGGCCGATGGATTTCGTGTGTTTGGGGTCCCGCACCAACGTCTGCAGGCGATCATGGAGAAGTACAACCGGCTCGTGAAGGCGCATTGACCCGATGTGGGGCGTCTGAACTCGGCTTGGAGCCGACGCGCCTGTTGCCCCAGCGACCCACCAGGAACCGATTCTTGCACCTTTCGGGTAGCCCCAACGGCGAGCAGTAGCAAAGCAAAATCACATCTTCAACTTGCACGTTCGGGCGACGTTCGTCGGCCTTGATTGGCTCGACAGATCGGCGACTTGTGCAGCCTCTGTCGGCAGGTTCATTGGTTCGCCTGACGGGCCGCCATCCGCTGTAGGCGGCGGTCCCCCTCGCCTCCGCACTGACCGTCCTGATCTTTCGAACCCTCGGCCGTTCCGAGCTGACGTTTGATCGGTGCCGGATTGTCGATGTCCGAAATCCGCGAGCGCGAGGCTGTCCGGCGTGAGATGATCTCCCCCATGGAGACACTCGATCTCGAAGCCTGTTATCGCGCTCTCCAGACCCGAGATGCGAGATTCGACGGCCGTCTGTTCGTGGCGGTGACTTCGACCGGGGTGTACTGCCGACCCATTTGCCCCGCTCGCACACCGAAGCGCGAGAATTGCCGGTTCTTCGCTTCCGCCGCGGCGGCACAGGAGGCGGGCTTCCGGCCGTGTCTTCGCTGCCGTCCGGAGACCGCGCCGGATCTCGCCTCGTGGCGCGGCACGTCCAACAGCGTGTCCCGCGCCCTCGCTCTCATCGCCGACGGCTGTCTCGACGGCGGAGAAGGGGGCGTCGACGAGCTTGCCGAGCGGGTCGGTATGAGCGGCCGCCAGCTCCGCCGCCTGTTCCACCAGCACCTGGGGGCGTCGCCCATCGCCGTCGCCCAGACCCGGCGGGTGCTCTTCGCCAAGCAGCTCGTCCAGGAAACGCGGATGCCGTTGTCGGAGATAGCGCTCGCAGCGGGTTTCGGGAGCCTCCGGAGATTCAACGAAACGTTCCGCGAGCTCTTCCGGCGCCCGCCGAGCGCGATGCGAAAGCGCACGACGGAAGCTCCGCGTGGCTCGGTGGCCGAGGCCGGGGTAACGCTCCGTCTCCGGTACCGGCCGCCCTACGACTGGAGGGCGATGCTCGATTATCTCGAAGCCCGGGCAATCGAGGGCGTCGAGGCAGTTTCCGAAGGAGTCTATCGTCGGACGGTTTCTCACGAGGGACACTTGGGAACGGTTGCCGTCCGTCACGAGCCGGCGCACGACAACCTCGCGGCCTCGATTTGCTTTCCGTCGGTGAGGGCTCTTCCAGCGATCCTCGCTCGCGTGCGCCGGGTCTTCGACGTGGGCGCCGACATCGAGACCATCGACGCGCATCTGTCTCAGGATCCCCTGCTGGCACCGCTCGTCGCGCTCCGGCCCGGCTTGCGGGCACCGGGCGCGTGGGATGGCTTCGAGCTGGCGGTGCGCGCGATCCTCGGCCAGCAGGTATCGGTGCAGGCGGCTCGACGGCTCGCGGGCCGATTGGTGGCACTGTGTGGAGAGACGCTACCTGAATCGGATGGATTATCGCTTGCCTTCCCTACGCCCGAGCGTGTGATGTCCACCTCCCTCGAGACGCTCGGTATGCCTTCCGCGCGCCGTGCAGCGCTCCATGCGCTCGCGGAAACAGCGGTCATGGACCCTAGCCTCTTTCGAACGTTCGGGACGATCGACGAGGCCATCGGGCGTCTTCGCGCAATTCGCGGAGTGGGAGAATGGACCGCTCAGTACATCGCGCTCCGCGCCCTGCGAGAACCGGATGCCTTTCCTGCTTCGGACGTCGGACTGCTTCGCGGAGCGGCCCAGGCGGGCGCCCG
Organism: Vicinamibacteria bacterium; assembly: GCA_035620555.1. Classification (NCBI taxonomy): domain Bacteria; kingdom Pseudomonadati; phylum Acidobacteriota; class Vicinamibacteria; species Vicinamibacteria bacterium. Next base: position 223 of record DASPGQ010000605.1, on the reverse strand, counting down.
ACCCACGCCGGCGGAGCTCTTGGAGCGAGCCGAGCCCTGGCGCCCCTGGCGGGCTTACGCGGCGCAACACCTCTGGGCCGCGGATGCGAGACCGAGCGCGCGGGCGCGAGGGGTGCAGCCCACCTGAGTCCTTCGTTTCGTCGATTTGCAGTGGGCTGAAGCTTCCGTCCGAGACAGCATGAAAGCCTTGCTCGCCTCCATTACAATCACGGCATGGCAACCG
>DASPGQ010000604.1 GCA_035620555.1 Vicinamibacteria bacterium | reverse complement strand
CCCAACCTGGTCGAGACGGTGAAGGGAGTGGCCAACTTCGAGCAGGAGACGTTTACGGCGGTCGCGGAGGCGCGCGCGACGGCCGGACAGGTCCAGATGGGCGCCGACATCGTCAACGACCCCGAGAACTTCCGGCGCTTCCAAGAGGCGCAAGGGCAGCTCTCGAGCGCTCTGAGCCGGCTCCTGGTCGCGGTCGAGCGCTATCCCGAGCTCAAGGCCAATCAGAACTTCCTCCAGCTTCAAGACGAGCTCGCGGGAACCGAGAACCGTATTGGCGTGGAACGGCAACGGTTCAACGAGGCCGCTCAGGTGTACAACGCCCAGCGACGAAGGTTCCCGACCCGGATCGTGGCGAGTTGGTTCGGTTTCGGCGAGAAGGCCTACTTCGAAGCTGTCGAGGGCGCCGAGCAAGCTCCCCAGGTGGAGTTCGACTTCCGAGAGCGGTAAGGATTTAGGGCTCGCGGCACTGGGGTTCGCCCTCGCCGTACTCCAGGGCGCGCCGCTTCCCGCGCTCAGCGGGCGCGTCGTCGATACGGCGAATCTGCTTGCGGCAAGCGAGAGATCGCAGCTCGAGAGTCGCCTGGAAGCCATCGAGAGCGAGACCTCGGTCCAAATTGTGATCGCCACGATTCCATCGCTCGAGGGAGAGCCCATCGAAGACTACGCGGTGCGGCTCTTCAAGCAATGGAGGCTCGGGCAAGCCGGCCTCGACAACGGCGTGCTCGTTCTCGTCGTGCCCCCGGAGCGACGCGTGCGGATCGAAGTCGGCTACGGTCTCGAGCCGGTGATTCCCGACGGGTTGGCCGGAAGGATCATCCGGGAACGCATCGCACCCGCCTTCCGCGAGGAGAGATTCTTCGATGGGCTCTCCTTCAAGAGATGGAATCGCGGCGATCACGATTTGGACCGAGGTCTCGGTCTCGATGGCTTCCAGGCGACTTTCGAGCAGCGATCTCTGGCTCGCGGCCAGCAAATTCGCCGTATCGACGACGCGCCCGCTGAGCGCGGGAAGCGGCGCGCCCTGGAGTACGGCGAGGGCGATCCCCAGTGCCGCGAGCACCGGATCTCTACCGCTCTCGGAAGTCGAACTCCACTTGGGGAGCTTGCTCCGCGCCCTCGACGGCTTCGAAGTAGGCCTTCTCCTCGAAACCGAACCAACTCGCCACCAGCCGGGTCGGGAACCTTCGTCGCTGGGCGTTGTACACTTGCGCGGCCTCGTTGAACCGTTGGCGTTCCACGCCAATGCGGTTCTCGGTTCCCGCGAGCTCATCTTGAAGCTGGAGGAAGTTCTGGTTGGCTTTGAGCTCGGGATAGCGCTCGATGACCACGAGAAGACGCCCGAGCGCGCTTCCGAGAGAGTCCTGTGCCTGCTGGAATCGAGCGAGAGCTTCGGGATTCGCGAGCTCGTCGGCGTTCAGCTGAACCTGGGTCGCGCGCGCACGAGCGTCGATGACTTCGGTGAGCGTCTCCCGCTCGAAGTCCGCAGCACCCTCGACCGTCTTGACCAGATTCGGAATGAGGTCGGCGCGTCTCTGATAGGCGTTCTCGACCTGGGCCCAGGCCGCGTCCACTCTCTCATCCTGGTCGACGAGGCCGTTATAGACCGTGACTCCCCACATGAAGATCCCGCCGCCGAGCGCGAAAAGAATCACGAGCACGGTGACGCAGCCGAGAAATCCTTTGCTCACGTCCTTTTTTCTCCCGAAATCGTTTGCGCGATTATGGATCGAAGCCCGCCCCGGACGCGAGTCGTCCCCATGCTAGGATGACAACTTATCCGTGAACCGCGACGCAATGCTGCAACGGCTCGAAGCGGAGCCGGGCGCCTGGGACGTCGTCATCATCGGCGGCGGGGCCACCGGTCTCGGTTGCGCGATCGACGCCGCTTCGCGCGGATACCGCACCGCGCTGCTGGAGGCGGGCGACTTCGCCCGCGGCACCTCGAGCCGCAGCACGAAGCTCGTTCACGGCGGCGTTCGTTACCTCCGGCAAGGCAACCTCTCACTCGTTCTCGAAGCCCTGAAAGAACGAGGGCTCCTCCGCCAAAACGCCCCGCATCTCGTTTCCGACCTTCCCATCGTCGTCCCCAGTTACGACTGGTGGGAAGCGCCGTTTTATGGCGTCGGCCTGAGACTCTACGACCTGCTCGCGGGGAAGCTGGGCTTCGGCCCCTCGCGCAACCTCTCCAGGAGTGAAACGCTCGATCGGCTACCCACCCTCGAGACCCAAGGCCTCAGGGGAGGCGTCATTTATCACGACGGTCAATTCGATGATGCGCGTCTCGCGATCCACATGGCGCTCACTGCGGCTTCGCTCGGCGCGAACCTCGTCAACTACGCCCCGGTGGTCGCCCTTCGAAAGTCCGGCGGTGTGGTGCGCGGTGTCGTCGTCCGCGACGCGGAATCGGAGCAGGAGAGCACCCTCGATGCCAAAGTGGTCATCAACGCGACCGGTCCTTATGCCGACTCCATTCTGAGACTGGACGACGAAGCCGCGGTGCGCATGATTCGACCGAGTCAGGGCGTTCACATCGTTCTCGACCAAACGTTTCTTCCAGGGGAAAGCGCCATCCTCGTGCCGCACACCGACGACGGAAGGGTCCTGTTCGCCATCCCATGGCACGGACGCGTCATCGTGGGCACGACGGATACACCCATCGATGAAGTCTCACTCGAGCCAGCGCCGCTCGAGGACGAGATCGACTTTCTGCTCGAGCACGCGGCGCGCTACCTCACGAAGGACCCTGCGCGCGAGGACATCCTCTCGGCGTTCGCCGGAATCCGTCCCCTGGTGAGCGCCTCCGACGCCACGAGCACGGCGGCCGTGTCGCGGGACCACACGATTCACATCTCGCGCTCCGGCCTCGTCACCGTCGCCGGGGGGAAGTGGACCACCTACCGCAAGATGGCCGAGGACACGATCGACCAGGCTGCGACCATTGCCGCGCTCGACGAACGGCCCTCGGTGACGAAAACGCTCCGCCTGCACGGCCACCATCGAGAGGCGTCTCGCTTCGGCTCGCTTGCGCACTACGGTGCGGACGCCACGGCCGTGGACGAGCTGATACGAGCCGATGCCGCCTACGGCGAGGCGCTTCATCCCGCGTTCTCTTCACGGGCCGGTGAGGTCATTTGGGCGGTGCGCGAAGAGATGGCGCGCACGGTCGAGGATTTCCTCTCGCGCCGCACCCGCGCGCTCCTGCTCGATGCCAAGGCAAGCCTGGAGGCCGCCCCGCGGGTCGCCGCGCTCATGGCCGAAGCGCTGGGACGGGACGAGGACTGGCAGAAATCTCAAATCGAAGCCTACCGAGCGCTCGCCCGCCGCCACCTTCCGTCGTAAGCCTCACTGCCGTCCGCGAGAGCCGATGGGACTCCCCGGAGGGATCTCCGGCGCCTCGGGTCGCGGCAACGTGCCTTCGGGGCGATTCTGCCAGCGGCGAATGTCTTCCGCGGCGAGTTTCCGGTGCGCCGAGGGATCGCTTTCCGTCTCGATACTTTCGGCGAGTCGATAAAGACGCTCGCTGAGGACGGCGCGCACGCGCGTTGGGTTCTCGGCACTCGATGCCTGGGCGAGCAGGCCGTCGAGCACGCTGCGCTCCGCAACTTCTTGGACCTGTCTCAGATAGGGCGTCGTCGCTCGCGGGGCCATCCACGTCGCCTCTACCAACCGCTCCGCCACTTCGTCGAGTCCGAGGTGGCTCTCGTCGCGGCTGCCGAAATCCACGAGCCGTGCCATGCGCTCGGGATGGAGCATGAGCGAAACGGTATAGTCGGCCGACGTCTGGGCGGCGGTCAGCGGATCGAAGACGAGGCCGGTGCGCCTCGGGAAGGTCTCTCCCTCGTCGTAGCGATATGCCGGAGGCGGGATGAGATTCAGCACGCGCTCGGGAATGGCGAGGAACTCCGGGGTCAGGGTCTCGAGCGCGGCCGCGAGAGCCTTTCGTTGCTGCTCGCCCGGCACGATGGTGATGGGGGTCTGGCCGTCGCCCCGCAACGCATAGTAGTAGTCGGCGCCCCCGAGAGTGTTCATCGCCGCTTTGAGCTGGTAGCGATGATGGAGATAGAGGGGCACGAGCACCTGCTCGAGGAGGGACATGGGCTCTCCCACGCGGATCGCTTCCGGTCCGAAGCTCGCGAGCGCGATGCGTCGCACCTCGATCTCGTGATCGAGCATGTCGACGAGGTTCGCTCCGTTGTCCCATACCGAGGCCAGCGGATGGGCGCCGGCGGCGATGAGGTTGTCGGTATGTGCCATGAAGCGTACTTCGTTGCGAAGCCCCTCTTCGACGATGGCAGCGAGCGCGGCGGCCTCGTCGGTTCCCGCGGGAAAATCGGCGTAGAGCCATCGCACCGCGAGCTCGTCGTAGTCTCCGATCCCGGCCGCATAGGCATCGCTCAGATCGAGCTGGCCGTCGCGGATGTGGACGAGCGGGGCGGGATAGTCCATCACGCTCGCCCGGCCGCCGTAGGTGCTCGCCAGGTAGTTGTGAGGAAACCCGAGCGTATGACCCACTTCGTGAGCCGAAAGCTGCCGTACCCGAGCGAGCGCCATGTCCACGGGACTGGCTCCCGGACTCGCCTGAGCCAGATAGGTGAAGCCCGGCGACTCGGCCAGTCCGCATCCGCTCAGGCCACCCCCGTCGTCGGTAAAAGGAGGCGTCATCCCCTTCCCCATGAGATAGTCCTGGCGCAAGCGCAGGCTTCCCAGATTGACGTTTCCCTTGATGATCTCTCCGGTGCGGGGATCGGTCACCGTGCCTCCGTAGGACCAGCCGCGGGTCGAGCGGTGCGTCCAGTGGATCATGTGGTAGCGGATATCCATCGGATCGGCGCCCTCGGGCAAGACTTCCACGCGAAACGCGTCGATGAACCCCGCGGCCTCGAACGCTTGATTCCACCAGCGCGCGCCCTCGAGAAGCGCGCTCCGAACGGGCTCGGGGGCGCCCCGGTCGAGGTAATACACGATGGGCTCGACGGGCTCCGAGCGCGCCGCCGCGGGGTCCTTCTTCTCCAGACGGTGACGTGCCACCCAGCGCACGATCAAGCTCTCGTCGATCGGGGTCGCGTAATCGTAGAACTCGGGGCCGAAGACGCCGATTCGCGGGTCAGCCGCGCGCGGCTCGTAGTTTCGGTCGGGAAGCTCGACGAGGGAGTGGTGCTGGCGCAGGGTCACCGCTTCTCCGCTTGCCGCCACCGACCGGACGAGGGGACCGGGCTTGGCACTGGTGAACGTCAGAAGCGTTTCGATCTCGGTATTTCCAGGAAAGGCCTTGGTACGCGGCATGAAAAAGGCGCTCCGGCTCCTTTCGAGTTGAAAGCTCCCCTGTCCGGCCGATTCCATGGCGGCTGCGGCGCCGTGGGTGTCGCGCAGGAAGAAATCCGTCGCATCCACGAGCAGCCGCCCCGGCGATTCGGCGGCTACGTCGAACCCCCAATGGACCGAGGGCGCGAAGGCATCCTCGACCGCGCGGACCTCGTCCGGATTGTCGCTCCGCGCCCGATACCGGTAGTTCGGCTCGATCAGGAGCACCCGGGGTCCGACGCGCATGGCTTTCAAGATGGCCGTGCTTCCCAGCTGCCCCCGGTCGAGCCCCACGGGGTTGCTTCCCAATCCCGAGCTCAAAGAAACCTGATAGAGGAACTCGGTATCGAGTTGATCGATCTCCCAGTAGAGATGGCCGGTGGCTTCGTCCCAGTAGACGTCGAAGAAGCCCTCGAGATGCTGCATTCCATCGGTCTTTTCTTCGATCGACGGGATACTCGCCTGCAACAGGAACACCAACAACGCTCGAACCACTTCACACCTCCGTCAACGGGATCGCTTCAAGAAACTCAGGAACTCCGACTGGCTGCTCAAAACGAGGGTCACGTTCTCATCGAGGCTCGAGCGGTAGGTCTCGAGCGTCTTGAGGAACTGATAGAAGTCGGGATCTTTGCTGTAAGCCCCGGCGTAGATACCCGTGGCCTCGGCATCGGCACGGCCGCGGACCTGCTCGGCCTCCTTGAACGCCGCCGACTCGATCTCGTTCAGCTCGCGCTCCCTCTGGCCTCGGATCTCCGCCGAGCGGCCCTGTCCCTCGGAGCGGCTTCTTTCCGCAATCCGTTTGCGCTCGGAGATCATCCGGTCATAAACCGAAGCTCGCACTTCCTCGGTGTAGTTGATGCGCTTGATCTGAACGTCAACCAGCTCGATTCCGAAGCTCGGAGTGACTTCCGACGCCCTTTCCAGGATCGCCCGCGTGATTTCCCGCCTCCCGCTCAAGATCTCGGTCGGCGTGACCTGCTCTATGACATCCTGGATCTCTTCGCTGACGTCGAACTCGCGGTTCGAGGAGCGCACGATCTCGATGAGGTTGAAGCTGGCGACCGCGTTTCGCGTCTCGCCGTCGATGATGTCATCGAGACGGCTCTGCGCCTGGGTCTCGTCGCGTACGGATCGGAAGAACTCCA
>DASPGQ010000603.1 GCA_035620555.1 Vicinamibacteria bacterium | reverse complement strand
GGAATCGCGCGGTCTTCAGGCGGCGAGCTTCCGAGCACCGGGCGCCGATCAGAACAGCTCGGGAGGTTTCACTGCTCTCGGGCGGGACCCGAACGATCTCATCAACGCCGAAGGGAACCTTCCCAACGACCGCACCCACATGTTCCGCGTCCTCGGGAGCACCGAGATTCCGAAGGTCGGAATCTACTTGGGTGCGAGCTACCAGCACCTGACCGGAACTCCCTGGGCGGCGAAGGCGCTCGTCCGGCTTCCTCAGGGCCCGAGGGCGGTGAACATCGAGCCTCGGGGCGCCCGGAGGATGCCGTCCGAGGAAATTCTCGACCTGCGTCTCTCGAAACCGTTCTCCCTTGGAAACGGAAGAAGAATCGAGATCCTCTTCGATCTGCTGAACGCCCTCAACGACGTTTCGCCCCAGAGAGTAGCCAACACGAACTACTACGCCGAAAACTTCGGCGAGGGACGCGACTTTCTCACCCCGAGGCGGTTGATGGTCGGCGTCAAGGCGAGCTTTTGATCACTGTCGCACGACGGTTGCGATGAACGGCACGTCGTACGGGTCGTCATGAGTCCGCACGATCTTGTTCCTTTGCGAGCGGAAGAGGGCACAGTGCAACGTCGCACCCGATTCCACACTCCACTGCTGACACGCTCCGGCGTCTACGACTTCGCAAGTCACCCCGACGGTGTCGAGGTCCGCTCCCGATTGGCCGCAACGGAGCAGATATCCGCTCCCCTCGATGTCGTTGACCGCGACGCCCGTCTGGATGCACTCATTCAGGGCCAAATCCCTCGGAGACGTAGCCGACGGGCTTCCCAGACAATCCAGACCGACGGCATTGAGAGCCATGAAGTACGTATCGTAGACGCGGGGAGGGAGCGGTCCGTCCGAGCTTCCCGTGAGGTTCAGCTTGACCGAACGCCGCGGTGCGTTCTTCCCTTTGACGTCCCCGTCCGGGTCCAGAACGATGTTCCCCGTTCCCGGGAGATAGGCCACGACTCCGGCGACTCCGTGGGAGTACGCGCCATCGTCGCTTTCGAAGTTTCCTCCCGTGAACGTGATGACCAGAGGGTCGCTGACGGGCCCCCCGCCAGTGAGCAGAATCGAGCCGAGAAACGCCGCGGTGGCAATTCGCAACATGGAGACCTCCTTCTCTCGAGGAAGACTAGGGAACCGCGCCGGCGGCCTCAAGCGGTAAAGTGCCGCAAAGAGCGGTTTCGTGCCGCTTCTTGACCCGATGCAGCCCCAAGAGCGACTCGACTCCTGGAAAGAGATCGCCGCCTACCTCAAGCGGGACGTCACCACCGTCCAGAGGTGGGAGAAGCGTGAGGGCATGCCAGTTCACCGGCACATGCACAACCGGCTCCCGTCGGTCTACGCCTACCGATCCGAGCTCGAGGCGTGGTGGAACAACCGCCATCCAGCGCTCGAGGCCGAAGATGGCGAACGCCGCCCCGAGGTCCCTTGGAAGCAGATGGCGGTCGCTGTCGCCGCTCTTCTCGGTGTTTCTCTGGCGCTTTGGAGTCTCCAGTTCCTGCCCAACACGGCCCTTGGGACGGTCATGAGGGAGGTCGCCGATCCATCAGACGTGCTCCTCTGGGGAGGTGGACCGTCTGCGGACGGGAAATACCTCCCATTCACCGAGAGCGAAGCAGGAAACCTCGCTCTTCTCGACCTGGAGACAGGTGAAGCGCGGGTCTTGACGTCGAAGGTCTCCTGGGGAGAGTCGCCCGAGCACGCGTTCAGCTCGCGCATCTCGCCCGACGGCGAGAGCGTCGCCTACTCCTGGTCCGCTCAGGGGGACTTCTTCGACCTCCGCGTGATCGGGATCGACGGATCTGGCCCGCGGATCGTTCTCCGGAATGAAGATGTCGAGAATCTGGATGTCTTCGGGTTCCTGCCCGACGCGAGGAGCGTCCTGGTGGGCCTGTCGAACGACCGCAGTCGCTCGGAGCTCGCGATCGTTCCCCTCGATGGAAGTCCCACGAGAACCGTGCTCACCTTCGAGTCAGCGACACCCTTCCAGGTAAGCCTCTCGCCCGACGGCTACACGGTGGTTTACGACCTGCCTTCGAGAAGCGGCGCCGGCGACCGCGACCTCTTTCTCGCCTCCACCGATGGCGGTCAGGAGAC
>DASPGQ010000602.1 GCA_035620555.1 Vicinamibacteria bacterium | reverse complement strand
CGTGGAAAACGAAGGCGCGCAAACCCGGCGCTCGCTCTCAGGTCTCATGCGCCGCTGACCAGGAGGCTCGAGCTCGGCGTCGTCGAGCACACGGCGCGTCCCTAGGATCCAGGTGGCGCGACTCCCGCAGCGGACTTGGTTCCTCGGAGAATCCACCGCTGGATCCGCCGGCCATTCCCCGCCTCTCCCGTGTACATCCGGTTCCTCGAGTCGATCGCGATCATATGTGCCCGGATGAACTGACCGGACTGGCGACCCGGCCTGCCGAACCGGTCCAGAATCTTCAAGTCCTTGCGCCGCAGCAACCAGACCCGCTGGTTCGTGCCATCCATGAGGTACAGAATGCTCTGCTCCGGATCGCGAGAGAACTGGAGCGAGAAGCCGGTGCCCGATCCACCCGTCTCCGGACGAACGAACCTCTCCATCAGATACTCGCCGTTCTGCCGGAATACTTGAATGCGGTTGCCGCGACGGTCGGCGACGTAGATCAGACCGTCTTTCGACCCGGCGATGCCGTGAACCGTGCGGAACTGCAAAGGCGGGTCGTCCACCCGGACCGGATACTCGTAGTCGTAGGCGTCGTCCGGCGGTTTTCCGTAAGCTCCCCAGTGACGGAGATATCTTCCGGTCCTGGAGTCGTAAACCACCACGCGCCGGTTGCGGTAGCCGTCCGCGATGAAGACCTCGTTCGTCCTGGGCTCGACGTAGAAGTTCGCGGGTCCGCCCAGGTGGTCGGGATCGTTGCTCCCTTTGTTGACGCCCGGCTCGCCGATCGTCAGGACGTGCTGACCATCCTTCGTGAACTTCATCACGTGGAATCCGTTGCTCGTGCCCGTCCAGACGAAGCCCTCGTGATCGATGTAGATCCCGTGCTCCTGGTCGTACCAGGTGTAACCCTCGCCCGGTCCACCCCAGGCGCGTAGAACCTGGCCCTCGGGATCGAGCTCGAGAACCGGCGGCGCGGGATAGCAGCAATCGGCGATTGGAGGGTCCACGGCCGCCCCGATCTCTTGAGGGGTCAGGCTCGAAGGCATGTGGATCAGCCAGAGGTGGTCGTCGTCATCGACGAACAGGCCCCGGATGTCTCCCCAGATCCAGTCATTAGGAAGCGTCGGGGGCCAGGCGGGGTCCACCTCGTAAACGGGAAGGTTGTCCGCCGTAGGAGAGCCGGGCGCCGGCATCGCGTTGGCCGTTTGGGCAGCCGCTTGGCGCGCGTGGAGAATTGCGAGTGTCAAGGCGACGACTTCGAGGCAAGTCTTCAGAATCTCCGGACGCGGAAGGACACGGTTTGACCGCGCGACGGGCACGCTCTGCACGGCGGTGATTATCGCAGAAGACTCCGACCCGAACCAGCTGCTGGCGAGCGGCAGGCGCCCAGGCGGAAGCCTTGGCGAAGTCGAACGCTCCGCTCACGCAGGGTGGGCTGAGTTCTCTATCACCTCTGTTAGTGCTCAATGCCGTGGCGGGACCCGTAATCGATCGTGCCGCCACGGCTCGGACTGCTTACGGCGCGGCGAGCGCGCCGGGCTCGCTCCGCTCGCGCAGGGTGGGCTGAGTTCTCTATCACCCTGCTAACCACACGGCTCGCATGCTAGACTTCAACAAGATGCAGCGTTCCGAGGGTGAGAGGGCGATGGCCGAACCGACGCCTCTCGGAGGCATTGATGCCAACGGGGTCGACCGAGCGCAAATCCGTCGCCAGCTTCTCCTCACGCCCGCCGAACGGCTCCGTTCACTCGAGTGTTTCCTCGCGTCCCTGCTCAGGGTTCGACGTGGCATCGGTAGAGCCGAAGTTTCACGAGATCCTCATTCGCCTCGCTGACGCGGGAGTCGAGGCCATCGTAGTCGGCATGGCGTCCGCCGTGCTTCAGGGCGTCCCCGCCACGACCTGGGATCTCGACGTCGTCCATCGTCGCACATCCGACAACGTCGATCGCCTGCTCGGCGTTCTGCGTGACCTGCAAGCCGTCGCCAGACACGATCCCCGACATCTGAGACCCGAGGCAGCGCACTTGCTCGGACCAGGGCACGTGCTTCTTCAAACTCGGTACGGTGATGTCGACTGCCTCGGCACGATCGACGAAGGAAGAGGCTATGAAGAGCTTCTCCCGTCGACCATCGTCGTCGAGTTCGAGGGGCGCTCTCTCCGACTATTGTCGCTGCGCGAAATTCTCGCCGTCAAGACGCGGGCAGGTCGTCCCAAAGACGTCGCCCAGATTCCGATCATCCAGTCGACGATCGATGAGATCGAGAGCGCGGGGGAGTGAGCAAAATAGCATCGAGCCCCTAAGGAGCGTAGGAGATCCAACGCTACCGCTCGGCAGGCTGCTTGTTCATCAGCCCGCTAGTCCGGACGAAGGTTCTTCTCGAACCATTCCTCGAGCCGTCGAGGCAGAAGCGTTCTCAATTTGGCCCAATACAAGTCCACACAACTGCGCCGATTGCCCCAGTTAAAAGGCCCTGGCTCTTTCGAAGCTCCGTCACGCATGCGTCTTTGGGTCCGCTGAGCGGCAGGCGCGATATTTGCAATCGTCGGATCCACGAGTCAGTAATGTCGAGGCCATCGAAGAGTATTGCGGGGCCCGAATGGGTGCCTTCTTCTTTGAGCCCCAACCCAAGGGAATCACTCGACGACGATCGGACCTGGACAATGGCGCGCGGTGGTGTTGATTGAACGCGAGCACTACTTCCCTGGCCTCGTCTTGCTGGCACTCATGCGGACCCGGGCCTTACCAGTGCGAGCCGATGTTTCTCCGGGACTATCTGCGCTCCAACGAAATCCCAAATGCGTTCGAGGACTGGCTCAACTCGGGTTTCATCACCGGCGTGTCGTACGACGGTCAGGTGATCGTGGGCCAAGGCGCCGGCCCCCTCGGGTTCCAGGGCTACGTCGTCGTGTTGGGAAGCTGATGCAACAAAAGGAGTGCCTCATGACGCTGAAGTCTTTCTCCACGACTGGGCTCTTCGTCTCGGCCTTCTGCGTGGCCATGACATGGGGCCAGGTGAATGCCCAGGAGCTCGCCGTCACGCCCGAGGACGGACGCAGAGAGTATTCACCGTACCTCGATCATGGCTACCCCCAGCGTGTTTTCTGGGGTGATACCCACGTCCATACCTCGTACTCGACCGACGCCGGCATGGTCGGAAATCGCCTAGGTCCAGACGAGGCCTATCGGTTCGCGCGCGGCGAGATCGTCGTCGCGAGCGGGGGTGTTCGCGCCCGACTGCAACGACCGCTCGACTTTCTCGTGGTGGCCGATCATGCGGAGAATCTCGGCTTGGCCCCCCTGATCGCCGAATCCAGCCCGGAGCTCTTGAGGACGGCTTTCGGTCGCGAGATTCACGGAATGGTTCAGCGCGGTGACTACGGTGCGGCCTACGCGCTCTGGGGCGAGGGGATGAGTGCGCGCAGCGATCCCCTGAAGGGCAACGAGAAACTCACCCGCACGATGTGGGAGCGGCTCACGGCGTCAGCCGAGCGCTACAACGAGCCCGGGGTCTTCACCGCGCTCATCGGGTTCGAATGGACCTCGAGCCCGGATGGCAACAACCTTCACCGCAACGTCGTATTTCGGGACGACAAGGCGGACGCGGACGAGATTCTCCCCTTCAGCAACTACGATTCGACGGATCCGGAGGATCTGTGGCGTTGGATGGGCGCTTACGAGGAAAAGACCGGAGGGCGCGTCCTCGCCATTCCCCATAACGGCAATCTCTCGAACGGCCTGATGTTCGACACCCTGACGCTTATATCGAAGAGACCTTTCGATCGCGACTACGCCGAGCGTCGTATGCGTTGGGAGCCAATCTACGAGGTCACCCAAATCAAGGGCGACGGCGAGGCGCATCCACTCCTCTCGCCGAACGACGAGCTGGCCGACTACGGCACCTGGGACAAGGGAAGCTTCGGGCCCGAGCCCAAGACGCGGGACATGCTCCCTCGCGAATACGCACGTGAGGCGTTGAAGCGGGGCCTCGATTACGAAGAGAGCCTCGGTGCAAACCCCTTCAAATTCGGCATGATCGGTTCCACCGACACCCATACCTCGCTCGCGACCACCGAGGAGAACAACTTCTTCGGCAAGGCGACGCCTGCCGAGCCCTCCGCGGATACGGCGCGATTCGACGAGAAGATCACGGGCTATTTCCAGGAGCCGGGGGCCCCCGACGTCACGATCCGTCACGTGCAGTCGCTCGCCGCGGGACTTGCCGGCGTCTGGGCCACGGCCAACACCCGTGAAGCGCTCTTCGACGCGATGGAGCGCAAAGAAGTCTACGCCACGACAGGGACGCGCATCCTCGTGCGGGTGTTCGCCGGATGGGATTTCGAGGCCGAGGAAGTCACCCGACCCGATTTCGCCCACGCCGGCTACTCCCGTGGCGTCCCCATGGGAGGTGATCTGAGCGATGCGCCCCCGGGCGCCGCGCCCAAGCTCATGATCCGAGCCCTTCGCGATCCCGACGGCGCCAACCTGGATCGCATCCAGGTCGTGAAGGGCTGGCGAGATCGCGCGGGCGCGCTTCACGAGCGCGTCTTCGACGTCGTCGTCTCCGACGGTCGCTCCATCGACGCGGATGGTCGCTGCCGGACTCCGGTCGGAAACACGGTGGACGTCGGGACGGCTACCTATACGAACACCGTCGGGGACGCCCTTTTGATGGGGCACTGGGAAGACCCAGCGTTCGATCCCGAAGAGCGCTCGTTCTATTACGTTCGTGTGCTCGAAATTCCGACACCGCGCTGGACCACGTACGACGCTCGGTTTTTCGGCGTGGCTCTCCCAGACGGCGTGCCAGCGACGCATCAGGAACGGGCTTACACGTCGCCCATCTGGTACGCACCTTAACAAGGATGTATTTCCATGATTACGAAGATCACCCAAACAGCCTGGGCAATCTTTCTGACGCTCAGCATGATCGTTTTCGTTCACCCCGCGACGGTGCTTGCCCAGGCCAATACGCAGAAGATCAGCAAGAACCTCGTCGGGCGCGCCGAGGACATGGTCAAGGAGATCGAGAGAGCGCGAAAGCAGACCGACAAGACGGCCAAGAAATACGATCAGATGTTCTCCCAGAACAGCGTCAAGGCCAGGCAGAAGGCGTACAAAGATCTCAACAAGGAGATCAAGAAAACTGAGGATCGCGTCAAAGAAGTTCGGAAACGCGCGGAGAACATGCAAAAGGAAGCCGACAAGTTTTTTTCAGAGTGGTCCAAGGGGCTCACCAAGATCCAGGACACCGAGCTCCGCGGTTACAGCTACTCCAACATGACGGACAGCCGCGACCGTTACGGGCAGGTCATCGAGGCCGGATTGAAGGCGGGAGGACTCTACGGCTCATTCGTAACCGATCTGAAGAACCAGGTCAGTTACTTCGCGCTCGACATGAGCGATGCCGCGATGGCGAAGCTGACGAAAAACCGGGAAGACACACAACAGAAAGCCAAGGCAATGTTCCAGTCGGCGGACGAGCTAACCCGCACGACCAAGGGCTACATCGCGTCGATGAAGTAAGCACCCGGCGGGAAGCTAAACGGATTGGAGTGCACAATGACGTTGCGACGACTTCCGACGACGAAGCGACTTCCCGGCGTGACGAACCATGCCTCCCTCAGAACGCGAAGCCGAAGCTGAAATGAAACCGTGAGGCCGATTCGCCCTCGCGTGGATCGATGACGCGCGCCCAATCGAGCCGGATGGCGCCGACCGAAAGGACATAGCGGAGGCCGGCGCCCAGGCTTTGACGGAGGTCTGGGATCCGGAAATCGCTCACCCGGGCGAAGACGTTCCCCACATCCCAGAAGACACCGCCCTGGAGACTTCGGTAGAGCGGGAATCGGAGCTCCTGATTGAAGACCCCCACGGCCTGGCCGCCGATGAAGACTTGCTCGCCCGTCTCCGGGACCGTTACCGAGGGGCCTAGCGTGTTCTGCTCGAAGCCGCGCACCGAGCTCGCGCCGCCGGCCTGGAAGCGATCGTCGATGAGGAGAAGCGGGAACTCTCCTGGAGCGACGCCGAGCCGAACTCCGGACGCCCACACCAGGCGCCCCCAGATGGGGTGGTAATAGAACAACTGCCCGTACAGACGGTAGTAGGAAACCTCCGAGCCCCATATCTCGGGCGTGTATTGAAGGGTCACGTTCCAGAAACGTCCCCGGGTCGGATTGGCGAAGCTGTCCCTTCGGTCGTCGATGAACGAGAGCCCGAAGCGCGGACGATTCGTCTCGAAGGCGATGACGGCACCGGTCCCTCGATCGATGGTCTGGCCGCGGTAGCGTGCATAAGAGACGTTCCACTGGAGCGCGAGCTTGTCGTACCGAAAGTCTCTGAGCTTCTTCGTCTGCTGGAAGGTGACCCGGTCGCGACGGAGGTCGAGCCCGGGAATGTCGAGGCGATTCTCTTCGCGCTCGGTGTCGAGTACGAGCTCGGTGATGATGCGTTCGCCAAAAGTCACCGGGAGCCGGAACGTACCACGGTAGAGCTGGTAGTCCTTTTGGAAGAAAACAGAGAGGCCGGCGTTGCTGCCGAAGCCCGCGGGGTTGACGAGGTTGACGCGGACCACACCCTCGAAGCCCCCGTCTTTCGACGCGGTCTCGGCGTCGAGGGCCTGCTCACTCGTCAGGACGTTGTAGCGGATCCCGTAATTGACGTCGAGGTCGGGCTTCTCGTTGACCTGGACGATGACATCCTGCCGCAACTGGCCTTCCTGGGTAGCCTCGACCCGCACGTCCGCGGTACGTAGAATTCCTAGGTCGTAGAGTCTCTTCTGGCTTTCTTGAAAGTCGGTGATCCGAACCGGGTCGCCCTCCTCGAAGGTTAGCTCGTTTCGAACCACCGACTCTCGAGTCCTGACGTTCCCGACGACCCGAATGTGACCGACGCGAGCGCGAGCTCCTTCCTCGATGCCGACCGCGACCACGAGGCCGTCGACAGTTCGAGAAAGCTCGGTGCGAAGCCGGACGTCGGGGAAGCCGTCCTCGCGATAGAGCGTCCGAATCCTCGCCTCACCCCGGCGAATCGCTGGGAAATCGACGGGTTCTCCGGAGGCCACGCCGATGGCCGCGCCGAGCTTCGCCTCATCGAAGACAGTGCTTCCGTCGAAGGTGACATCGGTCACTCTCGTGGCGGCCCCCTCCTCGACGGGTACGGTGATGCGGAACGCGCCCGTCCTCGGGTCGTAAGATTCTGCGAGCTCCCCGATCGAGGCGTCGAGGTACCCTTCGGAGGCGTAGCGTAGTCGGATGCCCCGCTCGAGCTCCGCACGACGCTCGAGCAGCAGAAAGAGAGCTGGCTCGGTGGGGTGAGGAAGGATGGTTCGCAGCGTTTTCTGCTCCAGTACTTCGTTTCCTTCGAAGAGGATCTCGACCCGCTCGCCTCTGGGTCCACGTGCCACATCGAAGACGACGCGCCTCGACTCCTCGCTCTCCTCGACGCGTGCGTCGACCCGCGCGAGATAGTATCGTCGTGCCGCGAGCCCGGCCCGCGCCCTTCGGGCGAGATCGGGGAGCAGGAACGACTCGGGGACGCGTCCGTCCCAGGCACGCTCGATCGATCGCCGCAAGTCTTTTCCGGGGTCGTCACCGCTCCACACGAATTCCGTGCGTTTGCCGGCGTTAATGTCGAAGACGAGGCGAAGTCGCTGGGCCTCATCGGATTCGGTCCTGACCTCGACGATGGCGCTCGGGTAACCCTTCTCGACGAGTCTTCTC
>DASPGQ010000601.1 GCA_035620555.1 Vicinamibacteria bacterium | reverse complement strand
GGAAATCATCGACTACCTGGAACGATACGCCCAGTCGTTCTCGGCGCCGGTCGTGGAAGAGACGACGGTGCGCTCCGTCAGGAGAGTCCTGACTTGGTACCGGGTCACGACGGATTGGAGTATCTGGGAGGCGCCAAACGTCGTCATCGCAACCGGGCATGCCGATAAGCCATTCGTACCCGACCTGGCGAAGGGCCTCAGCGATGATCTCTTGCAGCTCGTTCCGAGTCGGTATCGTAACCCCGCCCAGCTCCCCGCAGGCGGTGCGCTCGTGGTCGGCGCATCCGCGTCCGGCATCCAGCTAGCGAACGAGATCCATGCTTCGGGACGCCCGGTCACGCTCTCCGTGGGACGCCACACGCGACTCCCCCGCCGCTACCGAGGTCGGGACATCATGTGGTGGCTCGACGCCATGGGCGCACTCGATGAACGGGTGGAGGGCTCGCGCAACAAACCTTCGCTGCAATTGATCGGTGCGTCAGACGGAAGCTCGATCGACCTCGGCATCTTGCAGGACCGGGGCATCCAGCTCGCCGGGCGAGCCATCGCTTTCGACCGCGACCTCGTTTCGTTCGCCGACGATCTCAAAGCCACCACGGCACGGGCCGACGCGAAGCTCGTCGACCTGCTCGAGAGGATCGATCGTTTCATCGAGCTCGAAGGGCTTCAATCCGAAGTGGACGCGGCCGAGCCCGTGTTTCCGGTGAAGCCCAATCCGGCCCCCACGGAGATCGACCTGCGCGCCGAGGGAATCACGACCGTGCTCTGGGCCACGGGTTTCCGCCGCAGCTACCCCTGGTTGAAGGTGCCCGTCCTCGACGAGCGCGGCGAGATCCGCCACGAGGGCGGCGTGTCCGACTCGCCCGGCCTGTACGTGCTCGGCCTTCAATTCCTCAAACGGCGCAAATCGAGCTTCATCGATGGAGTCGGGGCCGATGCGTCGGAGCTTGCCGAGCACATCGACGCCCGTCTCGCTCGAAGGACCGCGGCATGAGCGCGCGGCCAGGAAGCCGACCAGCCCGCCTCGCTCGACGAACCGAGGGCTGACTGTCGAAGGTCTCTTTCGCTGGTCTCGCCCCACCGCGAATCGGGCGACTGTGGGATACTTGATGCAAGAGGCACTCCGGACAGCCGCGCTGCGCATGGATAGAATGGCTCGAAAGAATCGGGACAAAGAGGAGCCGTTTATTCTGGCGGTGCTGCCTTTCGCCGGGCTGGGTCTCTTGCTCGTCCTCGCCCTGCTATGGCGATCTCTCCCGGAAGGAACGGCCGGGGCCGAAGAGCCGATTTCGGAAGTGGCGCTCGAGCGGTGGGAGGAGGCCGAGCCACAGGAAGTCTCCTGGTCGCCCGATCGGGATTTCGTACTGGGGCCGGACGACGCACCCGTCACGATCGTCGAGTTCACCGATTTCGAATGTCCTTACTGCCGCACGGCGTCGTCCTCGGTCAAGCGGGTACGAGACCGGTTCGGAGACGACGTCAAACTGGTCTTCAAGAACCTTCCCCTCGACCAGGCGTGCAACCCCACGATGCAGCGCCAGCTCCACGCGAACGCCTGCCGAGCCGCGCTTCTTGCCCGCTGCGCCGGGCTTCGGGAGAGGGATCTCTTCTGGGAAGTTCACGACCGGCTGTTCCTCGCCCCGAAGATCGACGAAGGCGTGATCCTGCAGGTTGCTCGTGAGCTCGACCTCGACCTCGGAGAGCTCGAGGACTGCATGGAGTCGGAATCGACGCGGGAAGCGATCGGGCACGACATTTCCGAAGCCCAGGAGCTCGGAGTGACTGGCACGCCCACTTTCTTCATCAACGGAAAACGAGTTCACGATTATCGAGACGACTCCCTCGAGCGAATCGTGGAGCGAGCCCTCGAAGCCCACTGACGCACGCTTTCCGGATGGGAGCTGCGTCGCAAACGATTGCGTTACCGGGAAGCGCGATTGTCCCGCATCACGTACTTCGAGTATCGTGCGCAGCCGGGAGGGAGAGCATGGTTCCCATAACGTCCTTGTGGCTTCCGATTCTACTGTCCGCGATGCTCGTATTCGTCGTCAGCTCGGTGATCCACATGGTGCTGGCCTATCACCGGACGGATTTCAAGAAGCTTCCGAACGAGGAGAGACTCCTGGAAGCGGTGCGGAAGGAGAACGTTTCCCCCGGTGACTACATCTTCCCCTGTCCCGCGAGCCACAAAGAGATGAGCTCGCCGGAAATGCAGGAGAAGTACAAGAGGGGGCCGGTGGGAATCGTGACCGTCCTTCCCAGCGGGCCTCCGGTGATGGGAAAGCACCTGGCTCAGTGGTTCCTGTACTGCGTGGCGCTCGGCGTCGTCGTCGCCTATCTCACCGGGCGCATACTCGCCCCGGGCACAGCCTATCTCAGCGTGTTCCGGTTCGCGGGCACGGCGGCGTTTCTCGGTCACGCGGGCGCACAGCCGGTTGCTTCCATCTGGATGGGCCGATCGTGGAGCACGACGCTGAAGAACGTTGCCGATGGATTGGTCTACGCACTCGTGACCGCAGGTACGTTCGGCTGGCTCTGGCCTCGATAATCGTCGTGCTCCGCTCCCACGAGATGGGGCTCCCACCAGAATAGACCCGAGATCTTGCCGAACAGCGGTCGCTCGGGGGTGTACTCCTTGAAATGGCCGCGCACCCAGTGGATGGGACGAAGTTTGTCGGAGCCGTTTCTCGACGTCGCCGGCCTCACTTTCAGCGTCGAGTAAGCATAGAGCGGATGTTTACCCGTCTTGCGACGCGCGCGCTGCAATCTGGCGTCGGGTACGACGCGCGAGCTCACCACGTTCCGGCAATTGAGGAGTGCAAAGAGTGCGGCGATAGCCCCCACCTGGTGCTGAATGAAGCTCCTCCAGTCGTTCTCGTCGATCGCAAGCTCGGCTCCCACGCGCTCGGGAGAGAATCCATTGACCTGGACGAAGGCCTGTTTCGACATCTCGTGGACCAAGTCCATGTGCGGCGTTGACGAAAAATGCTCGCCGCAGAAGGAGAGAAAACGGTAGGCGACGAGACAATCGAAGCGCGGGGTCATCCCGATAACGGTGACGAGCAGCACGTGGGTGGCGTCCGCCGGCACGAGCTCGAGGAACCGTTCATCGACGTGGGCCACCTCGGTGCTCTGAACGAAGAGTGCGCCCTGCTCGCGTCCTTCGTCGCCGTTTCCGAAGATCACGACGTTAGCGAAAGGCGGCTTGGCAAACTGGCCCGAGATTCTGTCCCCGTCCCGAGGGACGAGGGCCGCCTTGCCGACAAGCTGGCTTTCTCGTGGGGGGAGGAGCGCGAAGGGCGCCTCGATTACGCGCGCTCGGTTGGTGAAGTTACGTACCCATTCGCTTTCGGTAGCAAGTCTATCGATGATCATAACCACCGTCATTCTAGCCGAAGGGGATTGAGCAAATTGCCCGGTTGCCAGGGCGGCACACGATGATGTAGGATTTTCCCAACGCTTGGCCGCAGCGGAGCGAGCCGGGCTCGATTCTCATCCCGCTCCGGACGTTCGTTGGCAGGAATAGCGTCCTTTTCGGTACTCTTCCTCGTAGAGTGACCGCTCAAACCAACATCGTCGGGCGCGTCCTGGGGACGGAGGATGCGACTCCTCTCGAGTTTTGGGTCGCGGTGCGCGAGGGCGAATACCTGCAGCTCGACGACGTCGTCGCCCTCGAGCGTGCGCTCCCTGACGGAAGCTCGGTGCAGATCTTCGGATTGGTGATTCAAGTGCGCGCCCGGCACGAGGGAGTACGTTTCGACTCCGACGTTTTTCTCATCCAGGACGGGGTACTCCCCGGGCACGTGAGCCAAGCCGCGAAGGTGATGGCCACGCGTTTCGAGCCAGAGGTTTTCGTTCCGCCACTTCCCGGCGGCGAAGTTCGTCGGGCGCGGGGCGCCGAGAGAGAGCGGGCCCTCTTCTTCGATGGCATGGAGCCGAGGAATCGGCTCGGCGCAGGACTCTCTCGGGACGAAGAGCCCGTGTACCTCAATCTCGAGTTCATCGACGGGACGAGGGGCGCCCACGTAAACATCAGCGGCATCTCCGGCGTCGCGACGAAGACCAGTTACGCGACTTTCCTCCTGTACAGCCTCTTTCACTCCGACGTGCTGGGAGCAGACCGTCTCAACACGAAAGCCCTGATTTACAACGTAAAGGGCGAAGATCTCCTCTTTCTCGATCACGAGAACGCCAACCTCCCCGAGATCGAGCGGATGAAGTACCAGAAGCTCGGGCTCGCTCCCGAAGCCTTTCGCAGCGTCGAGCTTTGGGCGCCACCCCGGCGAGACGACCGGACCGCTTCGCCCGACGTCGCGACCCGACATACCGGGGTCAAATCCTATTTCTGGACGATATCCGAGTTCTGCCGCGAGGGCCTCTTGCCGTTTCTGTTCGCCGATGCCGAGGACGACCGCCAGCAGTACACGATGGTCATATCGAACGTGATGGCCAAGTTGAAAGACGCGGTGTCCCTTCCCGATGGCGGCGCCCAGCTCGAAGGCCGCGAAGTGAGGACGTTCCGAGAGCTCGCGAAGCTCGTCGAGGAGTGCGTCCAGGACGAGTCCACCCGCCCCTCGTGGGTCGGACTGGCGATGGGTCAGGGTACGGTAAACGCCTTTCTTCGCAGGCTCTATGGAGCGGTCCGGCATGTCGAGCATCTGGTCCGGGGAGACATCCCGAACGCGGATCGCCACATGATCCGCCACCAGGCCCAAGTCTCCGTCGTCGATCTCCACAATTTGAGCGATCGGGCCCAACGCTTCGTCGTCGGCGTGACGCTCCGCCGGGCTTTCGATGACAAAGAGAAAGCGGGCGTTGCCCGGCCGCTGCTCTTCGTCGTGCTCGACGAGCTGAACAAATACGCGCCCCGAGAGGGGACGAGCCCCATCAAGGAGACCCTTCTGGATGTCGCCGAGCGGGGGCGCTCGCTCGGAATCATTCTGATCGGTGCCGAGCAGACGGCCAGTGAGGTCGAGCGCCGCGTCATCGGCAATTCGGCGGTCCGGGTCGTGGGGCGGCTGGATACGGCGGAGGCGGGCCGGGACGAATACGGGTTCCTGCCGGCCGTCCATCGGCAGAGGGCAACGATCGTGAAGCCCGGCACGATGATCCTCTCGCAACCCGAGCTCCCGATACCGCTCGTCACCCGGTTTCCCTTTCCCTCTTGGGCCACGCGAAAGGAAGAAGCCAGAGTGTCGACGAGCCGCAGGCCACCCCCAAAAGGTGGCCGCGATCCGTTCGAGGGCCTAGCCTAAAGTGCGTTTTCTTCACACCGGAGACTGGCATGTGGGGAAGACGCTTCGCGGGCGCAGCCGTGCGGACGAGCACCGGGCCGTCCTGGGAGAGATCGTGGCGATCGCGAGGGAGGCCAAGGTCGACGTCGCGCTCATCGCCGGCGATCTCTTCGACAGCCCATCGCCTTCACCGGAGTCTGAAGAGATCGTGTACCGAACGCTTCTGGACCTCGCCCGAGTGGTCGAGTGGGTCGTCGTCATCTCCGGCAACCACGACAACCCCCGGCGGCTCGCTGCCGTCGAGCCGCTGTTGCGTCTGACCAACATCCGGGTGCTGCCGTCGATTGCTCGGCCGTCCGAGGGGGGGGTGATCACATTGCAAACCCGGCTCGGGGGCGCCCAGGTCGCACTCCTTCCGTTTCTGTCCCAGCGGGCGATCGTAAAGGCGGACGACCTCATGATGAAGGACGCCTCGCAGCACGTGGGAGACTATGCCGAGCGCGCCGCTCGCATCATCGAGGCGCTGTCCGCCGAATCACCCCCGCCGAGAACCGTCAACATCCTGCTCGCCCATGCGATGGTTCACGGGGGCAAGCTGGGCGGCGGGGAGCGGTCGGCGCACACGATCTTCGAGTACGGCATACCCACGACCGCTTTCCCGGGGGCTTTTCACTACGTCGCCCTCGGTCACCTTCACCGCGCCCAGAAACTGGCCGGTGCCTGCCCGATCTGGTACGCGGGCTCGCCGCTGCAGCTCGATTTCGGCGAGACCGAGGACGTAAAAAGCGTGAACCTCGTCGATGCCGAGCCCTCGAGCCCCGCCCGAGTAGAAAGCGTCCGCCTCACATCGGGCCGACGCCTGCGGTTCGTCAGGGCAAAGCTCGAGGAGCTCGAGACCCTCGCAACAGAGCTAGGCGACGCGTACTTGAAAGTCGTGATCGCTCATGCGCCGGTGCCGGGGCTCGCGCAGAAGGTTCGGGACATTCTCCCCAACGCGGTGGACGTCCTGATCGCAACGAAGACCGAGGAGCCGAAACCCAGCGCTTCCCGAATCGGCCGGACGCCGCGGGAGCTCTTCTCCGATTATCTCGACGAGCACGGCGGTCCGGTTCCCGAGCTCCTTTCCCTGTTCGACGAGCTTCTCGACGAGGTCTATGCGACCGACTAGGCTCGAACTGGAGGGTTTCACGGCTTACCGAGAGTACACCGTCCTCGACTTCGAGGGCGCGGAGCTTTTCGTCCTCACGGGGCCCACGGGCTCGGGCAAGTCGAGCCTGATCGACGCCATGACTTTTGCGCTCTACGGAAGCGTGGCTCGCTACGGGAACCCGAATCTCGTGCACCCCGTTATCAGTCAAGGGAAGCTCGAAGCCAGAGTGAGGTTCGACTTCGCGCTCGGCGACGACCGCTTCTCCGCCGTGCGCGTCGTGAGAAGGGGCTCGAGGGGCGGTGCGACGACGAGAGAGGCCCGTCTCGAATCGAACGGAAGGGTCCTCGCCGGAAGCGCGGAGGAGGTTACTCGCAAAATCCGCGAGCTCTTGGGGCTGAACTTCGACCAGTTCACGACGTGCGTCGTGCTCCCCCAAGGCGAGTTCGCTCGATTCCTGCACGAGAAACCCGCCGAGCGTCAGGATCTCCTGACGAAGCTGCTCGGAGTGGAAGTCTACGAAAAAATGGGCGTTCTCGCCCGGACGCGGGAAGCGGTGGCGAAACAGACGGCACAGCTCCATTCGGACGAGCTCGGCCGGATCGGGGATGTCAGCGCGAAAGCGAGGAAGAAGGCCCGGCTTCGGGTCCGCGAGCTCGAGAGTCTTGCCGCCGCAATCGACGAGGCTCTCCCCGAGCTCGACCGGCTCGCGAGAGAGGCCGCCGAATACGAGGCCGAGGCCAGAGAAAGGGAGCACGAAGCCAAGCTCCTCGATGCTCTGGTCGTTCCGAAGCGGGCGGAGTCCCTCGCGGTCGAGCTCGAACGGGCCGAGACCGCCCTGGAGAAAGCCCGGACGGCCCACGCCGGCGCCCGGGATGCCCTTCGGACCGCCCAGGCCGAACGCGACCGATTACCTTCCGCAGTTACGATACACGAGGCGATCACCGCGCGGGCCGAGAGATTACAGGCGAATGAGCGGCTCGTCCTGTGCCAGAGCCAGAGCGATGACGCAGACAACACCGTCGAGACCCTTGCGGCGCGGCTTTCCCAATGCGCCGAAGACGAACGTGCCGCTCAGGAGGGGGTCGAAGCCGCGCGCGGCGACCACGCCGCGCACGTCCTGGCACTTCGACTCGCAAAAGGTGAGCGCTGCCCGGTCTGCAACCAACGGATCGAGGAGCTTCCCGAACGGAGATTGCCGGTGCGATTGGCGGAGCGGGAGAGACGTCTGAAGAAGGTCGCGAACCAGCGCGAGAAGGCGGAGCGCGACTTCCGGGAGGCGGAGACTCGTGCGATTCTCGCGCGCGAGCGGGTCCAGGGCCTCGAAAAGGAAATTCGTGACCTCGAGCGGAAACTCGCGAAAGCGCCTTCCGCATCCGAGTGCGAAGAGGCCAGCCGGGCGGACGGGTCGCTCGAGAACGCGCGCGCCCAGGCGAGCCAGGCGCTTGCACACGAGGAACGCGCTCGGCGAGCTCTCGAGTCGCTCTCTCGAGACGTGGCCGACGGCTGGGCCGAGCTCGAGAAGGCCCGCGACCGCGTCACGTTTCTCGAACCGCCTCCGACCGATCGGGAAAGTCTCGGCAAGTCGTGGACGACGCTTCACCACTGGGCCAGAGCGGCCGCCCCGACCCGACGCGACAGCGCGTCCCGGGCTCGAGTCCAATCGGAGAGGCTCGGTCGGGAGCGAGGAGCGAAGCTGTCCGCGCTGAGAGCGGCCGGTCACGAGCTGGATCTCCCGACGGAAGACGATCGGTTGCGCGACGTCGTCGTGAACGCTCTCGTCGAGGCACGCCATGCGGTGGCTCAGATGGCGGAGATCTCGCGCCGGGCGGAGAAGCTTCGACTCGAGAT
The DNA here is from genome assembly GCA_035620555.1 of Vicinamibacteria bacterium. Classification (NCBI taxonomy): domain Bacteria; kingdom Pseudomonadati; phylum Acidobacteriota; class Vicinamibacteria; species Vicinamibacteria bacterium. The sequence goes on along the minus strand of DASPGQ010000601.1, from coordinate 16,273 downwards.
TCGAGCCGAGCGCGAGCGGGCCGAGATCGCGGGAGCGCTCGGGCAGCATTTGAAGGCAACCGGCTTCGAACGCTGGCTTCTGAAGGAGGCCTTCCGGAGACTGGCGGAAGGCGCGACAGTGATCCTGAAAGAGCTTTCGAGCGGTCAGTACTCGTTCGAGTACGACGACCGGTTGAACTTCGAGGTCGTCGACCACCGAAACGCCGACGAACGTCGCTCGGCACGTACATTGAGCGGTGGCGAAACGTTCCTGGCCTCGTTGGCACTCGCCTTGACGCTCGCCGAGCAAACGACAGAGCTCGCCTCCTCGGGCTCGGTGCCGCTCGAATCGCTGTTTCTCGACGAGGGGTTCGGCACGCTGGACAACGATACGCTCGAGGTGGTGGCCGCCGCGATTCAGGAGCTGGGAGCGCGGGGGCGCATCGTCGGTCTCGTCACTCATCAAGAGGGCCTCGCCGAGCAGATTCCTGTCCAATTTCGCGTCTCCAAAGGACCGGCCACGTCGACGGTCGAAAAGGTCGTTTCGTGAGACCGGCAGCTCGATCGTCGTCGAGAGCAGGGATCCTGATGCCGGCCAGGTCCTGGAGGCGTCCGCGGCCCTGGTCGACTCCGCGGAGTGCGCGCGCTAAGCTCCACCCATGGGCTCGATCGCGATGACTACGATCGTCGCGATTTCGCCGTTCTGGGGCCAGCTTCAACCGGGTCCTCATCGTGTCGGGTTTGATCTCATCGAGGTCGACGACCATTCGCGCCCTTTTCGGTCGGCCGGACCCCATCGGGCAAGGCCGGTCTCTTTGTCGATCTGGTATCCGGCCGACGATGACGACAGCGGCGAGAAAATCCCTTTCGGACACTATGTCGTCGAGACGGGACGCGACGTCCTCGTCGAGAGGTTCCGCCTCAACGGTCTCGATGTTTCCCGCCCCGACGTCGATGGGCTACTCGATGAGCTCACCAACGCCTATGTTGGTGCTCACCGGGCCGAAGGGTCGTTTCCCGTGCTCCTGTTCGCTGGCGGATTGACGGCACCTTCCTATCTCAACTCCGTCCTGTGTGAGTATCTCGCGAGCCACGGCTATGTGAGCGTGTCGCTCCCGTCTCTGCCCCGACGAGAGGACGCCGTCGCCGAGTTCGATCAGCTCGGTCTGGACGCACAGGTTCGTGACATGGAGTTCGCCATCCAATCCATTCACGACTACGACCATGCCGACATCAGCCGGATTGGACTCGTGGGCGCGAGCTTCGGGGGCGTCTCCCAGGCTCTTCTTCAAATGAAGAATCCGGATGTGAGAGCCGTGGTGAGTCTCGATGCCGCCACCGGCTACGAGTACGGACGCCGCCTGCTCGAAGACTCGATCTTCTTCGATCCCTCGGCGGCGACGGCACCCTTCTTTCACGCGACCGCATCCGAAGAATCGGAGGGACGGACGCGAAAGAGCACTCGCTACTTCGATACCGTGGTCAGAGGGGACGCGTACCGCCTCACTCTCGACGGCGCGACCCACGCCGAGTTCACCTCGCTCGGGGGCGCCGTTGCCTACACGCTCCTCACGAGGAACGGCTCCCCGGTGGACCGTACCCGATACGATCTTCTGTGTCTCTACGTGCGCCGGTTCCTCGACGCCGCGATCAAGGAAGACCCCGAAGCGCGCGAATTCCTTTCGGTGGCCCCGGCGCGGCACGGCTTCGAGGGGCTGGTGCTGACGCGAAAGCGTTGAAGTCTGTCCCGAATCCCCCGCTGCTACCCTCGGGGATGGATTCCCTCCACTTCGACGAAGCGCCATCGACCCCGGAGTCGACCGAGCGCGCAATGAACGTTCCAGCCAACCCGCAAGGCGTCGGACACGAGTGAGGGAACCCAGATGGGGCCGACCGTTTCCGACTTGGCTGACCGATAGACGGAAAACCAGATTCTACTGGGCGCAACGCGTTGGACGAGGTGATGGTCGCTCGGGATGTAGTCCTCCGCCATCATCGATTCGGCTTCGACGGATACTCTCGTTCGACGAAGCAATCGGCAGATCCGCCGACTTCCGCGTTTGGCGGTATCGTGCTCACGCTGTCGAAGGATTGCCTTCTCGTCTTCCGCCGCCGCCACGTACTGCTCCCGGACGAGCCATTGGCGCAGATCCGCCACGACTTCGGGCGCAAGCCTGTAGACGCGCTCGGACGTATGAACGTCCTTCGCGAGGAAGGTGGAGGCAAAGAAATCGAGCTCCGCGAGTATCTTGTCGGGCCCGAACAGCTCGAAAAACAGCTTCTTCCCGTCGTGGTAACGCGCCTCGTAGAACGCGCGCTCCCGTGCGTCCAGATTCCGGTGGCCGTAGTTGTTGAGGCATAGCTCGAGAAGCAGGATCACGTGCCGATAGAGCCGAATCTCGCTCTCATCGAGGGTCGGTCTTCGGCTTTCGACGAACTCCGCCAGTACGGCGTCGATCGAGGGCTCGGAGATCGCGGATCGCGGTCTCAAAGGTTCCTCCCTTTCCTGTCCTCACTCCCTGATCTAAAGGACGAGATCCGCGCAAAAACCCTCCCTGGCAGGCGAATGATTTATCCTGATTCGCGCGAGCATTGAATCAGTCAGGCTGATGAAAAAGTACGGTCCACCCTGCGCGAGCGGAGCGAGCCCGGCGCGCCTGCCGCGCCGTAAGCAGCCCGGGCCGTGGCGGCACGATCGATTACGGGTCCCGCCACGGCATTGAATACTAGAGTGTGTGAATGACAATGCCGCCGCTCATGAGCCTCGACGATGTTCTCGAGCTCCCCTGTCCCGAGCCGGGGTTGCGCATCGCCTACGGCGCCGAGCCCTCGCAATTCGGCTATCTGCGACTGCCGGGTGGGGCCGGCCCGCATCCGGTGGCCATCGTCGTGCACGGCGGATGCTGGCGCTCGCAATACGATATCGAACACATCGCGAGCTTCGCCGATGCGCTGCGGACAACGGGTATCGCGACCTGGAGTATCGAGTACCGTCGAGTGGGCGATCCTGGCGGCGGCTGGCCCGGCACCTTCCTCGATGTCGCCGCGGCCACGGATTGTCTGCGCCTCATCGCCGCCGAGCACAAGCTCGACCTCGCCCGCGTCTTGACCGTCGGCCATTCCGCGGGAGGTCAGCTCGCCCTGTGGCTCGCGAGCCGATGGAAGCTGGCTCGGAAGAGCGCCATTCGTGGAGGCCCACCCCTCGGGCTCAAGGGGGTCGTCTCGCTGGCGGCGGTGGACGATCTCAGACGGGCCCTCGCCGAAGGCGTCTGCGGCGACATGGCGGGCCGGCTCATCGGCGGCACGCCCGAGGCTTTCCCTCGGCGATACGCCGAGGCCTCCCCCATCGAGCTCGTGCCGCTCGGTGTAAGGCAGCACCTCGTACACGGAGCGCTCGATCCGATCGTCCCCGTCGCCTTCGCGCGCGATTTCGCCGCGATCAGCGCCCGCGCCGGGGACGACGTGACGCTCACCGTGCTGGAGGACTCCGGGCATTTCGAGCCCATCGCTCCGACCTCCAGGGCTTGGCCTTCGGTGCGCGACGCGGTTTTGGACATGGTGTGGTGACTGGCGGGCACCCCAAATTACTTTTGTGGGCGGCGTGGATCGACCCGTATAATCGAACCTGTACCGACCATGCAAACTTTCTACGACTTCCTGGCGCATAGCTTCGAGTTCCCCCCCGAGGGGTTCCAGGTCATCGACGACGAGCTCTATTTCCACGGCATCAACATGATGGAGCTCATCGAGACGTACAAGACTCCCGTCCGGTTCACCTATCTTCCGATCATCTCGGAGAACATTCGAAAAGCCCGGCTGTACTTCGAGGACGCGATGAAGAAGTACGACTATCGGGGGAAGTACATCTATTGCTATTGCACCAAGAGCTCCCATTTCAAGCACGTGATGGTCGAGGTCCTCAAATCCGGCGTTCAGCTCGAGACTTCCTCCGCACTCGACATGCCGATCATCGACACGCTCGAGAGAACCGGTTACCTGTCGAAGGAGACCTTCATCCTCTGCAACGGATTCAAGGATTACGAGTACAAGCAGCACATCGTCGACATGCTCCACGACGGCTTCTTCAACATCGTTCCCATCCTCGACAACAAGGAAGAGCTGAACTTCTACGAGCACGAGCTGGAAGTTCCCTGCTCGCTGGGCATCCGTATGGCGACCGAGGAGCCCCCGGTACATAGCTTCTACACGAGCCGGCTCGGCATGAGGGAAGACGACATCATCCCGTTCTACGAGCAACGGCTGGCCCGACAACAGAGCCTCAAGCTCCGCCTACTCCATTTCTTCGTGCATACCGGCATGCACGACACTCCGTTCTTCTGGAGCGAGCTCCGGCGTTTCGTCAGCCTCTATTGTCGCTTGAAGAAAGTCGATCCCGATCTCGAGATGCTCGACATCGGCGGCGGGCTCCCCTTCCGCAACTCGCTCGGATTCGAGTTCGACTATGCCTACGTGGTGCAGGAGATCGTTCGCACCATCAAGGAAATCTGCACCGACCACAACGTCGAGGAGCCGACGCTCGTGACCGAGTTCGGTAGCTTCACCGTCGCCGAGAGCAGTGGCGCCTTGTTCAAAGTGCTGAGCCGCAAGCAGCAGAACGATCGCGAAAAGTGGTTCATGATCGACGGCAGCATCATCAGTATGCTTCCCGACGTCTGGGCCTTGAGCCGCCGGTTCATCACTCTCCCCATCAACAACTGGGGCGCGGGCTACGAAAAAGTCAGCATCGGCGGAATGACGTGCGACGGGGACGACTTCTACAACGAGGAAGCGCATCTCGAGTCGATCTTCATGCCGGCGACGCCCAAACAGCAGTACATCGGCTTCTTTCACACCGGCGCCTACCAGGAAGTGCTGAGCGGGGTGGGAGGGCTCCATCATTGTCTGATGCCCGATCCCAAACACGTCGTCATATCCGTCGACGAAGAAGGCGCACGCCACTACCGCGTTCTCCACGAGGAGCAGAGCAGCAAGCAAGTTCTGAGAGTCCTGGGCTATCGTCGCGACCCCGAGGCTCCGCCAGAACGTCCGTCGCCTGCGCGGGCGACGGCCACGACTCATGTCGAGAAATGAAGCCGCCCACCGGGATTCGAACGACTTCGATCCCAGCGCACCTGGCGGGCCGGGAAGGTTGTGGGGGCTCCCCTTCGACGTCGACTCCGCGGCCCTGGTGATTCTTCCCGTTCCCTGGGAGGCCACGGTCTCCTACGGCGCCGGGACGGCATCCGCTCCCGAGGCGGTTCTGGCCGCTTCCGCGCAGGTCGATCTCTACGACTCGGCGAGGCCCGATGCCTGGAAGGCGGGCATCGCCATGGCGCCCATCCCCGCCGAGATTCGCCGGGAGAGCGACCGTGCCCGAGAGATGGTTCTGCGGATCCTCGAAGGCGACGCGGGGACCGACGTTACCAAGCAAGTGAATGCCGCTTGCGAACGGATGGTCGCCCGCGTGCGGAACGAAGCGGAGCAGCTACTTTCGAGAGGAAAGCGTGTCGGCCTCCTGGGCGGGGACCATAGCACCGCCCTCGGCTTGATGCAGGCCCTGTCGGATCGACACCGATCATTCGGAATCCTGCACATCGATGCCCACTGCGATCTCCGGAAGGCCTATGAGGGGTTCGTTCACTCCCACGCCTCGATCCTGCGCAACGCCCTCGAGATCGACGCGGTGCGGAAGCTGGTTCAGATTGGTGTCCGTGACACCTGCGAGGAAGAACGACGGGTAATCGACGATAGCGCGGGACGCATTCGTCTCTTCGAGGACCGGGCGCTTGCCCGACGGCGGTTCTCGGGCGAGGCCTGGGCGAGTGTCGTGAACGAGATCGTCGAGGAGCTCCCGCAGGAGGTCTACGTGAGCTTCGACATCGACGGCCTCGACCCGTCGCTATGCCCCAGCACCGGTACCCCGGTGCCCGGGGGACTCTCGTACGAAGAGGCCCTTTTTCTCGTCGAACGCGTCCTCGAGAGCGGACGCTCGATCATCGGTTTCGATCTCTGCGAGGTGGCACCCGGCCGAGATGGAAGCGAATGGGATGCCAACGTCGGCGCGAGGGTCCTCTATCGATTGTCCTGCGCCACGCTGGACGCGGGTGCCTGAGGGGGTTTTTCATGGACAAAGGACCGGTCTCTCAATTCATCCAGCGCAACTTTCGCCACTTCAACGCCGCGACCCTGGTCGATGCGGCAATCGGCTACGAGAAGGTGATCGACGAGGGCGGCAAAATGATGATCACTCTTGCGGGTGCGATGAGCACCGGAGAGCTCGGCCTCTCCCTAGCGGAGATGATCCGCAGAGACAAAGTTCACATCATTTGCTGCACCGGAGCCAACCTGGAAGAGGACCTGTTCAACCTGGTCGCCCACGAGCACTACAAACGGATACCCAACTACCGGGATCTGTCTCCCGCCGACGAACGAGCGCTGCTCGAGGGACATTTCAATCGCGTCACCGATACCTGTATTCCGGAAGAAGAGGCGATGCGCCGCATCGAGCATCACATTTCCCAGCTCTGGAGCGAGGCACGACAGAGAGGCAAGCGCCACTTCCCGCACGAGTACCTGTACGAGCTCATCGCTCGCGGCAAGCTCGAGAACCACTACCAGATCGATCCCAAGGACAGCTGGCTCGTCGCCGCCTGTGAGCGGAACCTGCCGATCCTCGTTCCCGGGTGGGAGGATTCCACCCTGGGCAACATATTCGCCGCCCACTGTATCCTGGGGGATACCGACCCCACGGTCTTGCGCTCGGGAATCGAGTACATGATCGATTTTGCCGATTGGTACACCAAACAATCCCGAGCCGGCGGGATCGGGTTCTTCCAGATCGGAGGCGGTATCGCGGGAGACTTCCCGATCTGCGTCGTGCCGATGCTGCATCAAGACTTGAGGCGCGAGAACGTGCCCCGATGGTGCTACTTCTGTCAGATATCCGACTCGACGACCAGCTACGGGGGATACTCCGGCGCGGTGCCCAACGAGAAGATCACCTGGGGGAAGCTGTCGGTCGACTGCCCGAAGTACGTCATCGAATCCGATGCATCGATCGTGGCTCCCCTCGTCTTCGGCTGGATCCTGGGCTGGTAAGAGGCTTCCGCCTTCTCTCTAGAGTTACTCAATGCCGTGGCGGGACCCGTAATCGATCGAGCCGCCACGGCTCGGACTGCTTACGGCGCTGGCGCGCCGGGCTCGCTCCGTTCGCGCAGGCAGGACTGTACTTTGTCATCAGCCTGACTAGGCGGCCGCGGCCTCCTGCCGCAATATGCGAGAAGGCACCCTCTTCAAATCCCAGATCAAACCGACCTTGGAAAGCAGCAAGAGACCGTAGTAGGTGATATCGATCTCCCACCAGTAGAAACCCTGCCGAGCCGAGGTCGGGTAATGGTGGTGGTTGTTGTGCCAGCCCTCGCCGAAGGTCAGCAGAGCAAGCACGAGATTGTTGCGGCTCGTGTCCTTGGTCTCGAAGCGCCTCTTTCCGAAGACGTGCGAGAGCGAATTGATCGTGAACGTACTGTGGGACAGGATTACGGTGGATACGAAGAAACCCCAGATCAGCATCTGCGTCCCTGAAGTCCCGAGACCGGGCGCTTTGGCCTCGAGGAGGACGCCGAGCCCGAAACAGGCCGTTCCCAGGAGAACGGGCACGAGGACGTCGAACCGATCGAGAGCGCGGAGCTCGGGGAACTTGGCCAGATCGGGGACGAGACGCAGTCGAGTGCGGGAGTTGATGCGATCGAAAACCCAGCCCATGTGAGAATAGAAGAATCCTCGCCTCGTCGGGGAGTGAACGTCTTCCTCCTGGTCCGAGTAAAGGTGGTGATGTCGATGGTGCGCCGCCCACCACAGCGGCCCCTTTTGGGTCGCGGAGTTTCCCAGGAGGGCGAACACGAACTGGAACCACCGCGACGTCTTGTAGCTTCTATGGGAGAGATAGCGGTGGTAGAAGCCGGTAATGGCGAACATACGCGCCCAGAACAGGGCCAGGCATACGGCAATCGCCACCGGGCTCACACCGACCCAGAACACGCCGAGTGCGACCACATGGATCAAGGTAAAAGGGATCGTGGAAGACCAGCTGATTCCGCTTCGAGTCGCCACGGGGTCGGACGGGGGCACGTTGGTTTTCACTCATCTCTCCTGTTTTTCGAGGTAACGGGGCCGAGGGAAGCCTTTCGTTCGCTGGATTAAGTTAAAGGAAGTACGTTAAACCGTTAATAGTTTCCCTCCGACGAGAATCTTCTAGTCTAACATGATTGGGACGTCATAACCAACGATGGGTCGAGGGCGCTCGAGACGCAAAGGGAAATTGCAGCCTGGTCCTTTCGGCCTCACGCTCGAGGACACCCCCAAGCCGTTCACCGCTCGGGCCGTTTTCGGAGACGAGGCACCTCTCGAGCTCGAGGTTGGATCCGGCAAGGGAGGTTTTCTGCTCGCCGAGTCGGAGCGGCGTCCCGACGTCCGTTTCCTCGGCGTCGAGCGCGCTCGCAAGTACTGGATCTACACCGCGGATCGGTTACGTCGCCACGCCCGCTCGAACGCGCGGGTCATCCTCGCCGAGGCCGAGGACTTCGTCCAGTTCTTGGAGGACGACTCGCTCGCCGCCGTCCATATTTACTTCCCGGATCCCTGGCCCAAGAAACGCCATCACAAACGGCGATTGTTGAAGCCGGATCTCCTGTCGTCTCTCGCAGCGAAAATGCGAGTGGGTGCGAGGCTCCAAGTGGCCACCGATCATTCCGAGTATTTCGCCGTGATTCGAAACGCCATCGAGCTTTCCGGACTGGCCGTCGTCCCGTTCACCGCTCCATCGGCGGCCGCCGACGGCGAGACCGCAGGCACGAGCTTCGAGCGCAAGTACCGACGCCAGGGGCGCACCGTCTTCGCCATCGCCGCCCAGAGGAGGGGCCGAGACCGTTATTCGTGACGAAGCGCCTTCACCGGGTCGGTGCGCGAGGACTGGATCGCGGGTACTGCGCCCGCACCCAGGACCGCCGTTCCGAGGAGCAAGCTTACGGCGAGGAGCGTTGCCGGGTCGGTGGCGGTCACTTCGAACAGGAAGCTCGAAAGGCTGCGGGACAGGACCATCGCCGCGAGAGCGCCTCCACCGAGTCCGAGCAACAGAATGTGCAGCGCATCGGCCAGCACCAGCCGCACGATGTCTTGCGGCCTCGCCCCGAGGGCAATTCTCACTCCGCTTTCTCTTCGCCTCCTCGACCAGGCGTAGCTCATCACCGCGTACACGCCTGACACGGCCAGCACGAGGGCGAAGGCGGCGAAGACAGTGAGGAGCGTCGCATACAGGCGCGGCCGGGCCACCGAATCGGAGAGCCTCGCTTCCATCTGTCGGACGTCGGCGAGAGGAAGGTCGGGATCGAGCTGCCTCACGCGCGCCTCGACGGCTTCGGTGACGTTGGCGCGCCGCTCGTGACGGACGACGACGCTCATTACGCCCTCCAGTAGCCGATCGGGGATGTCGCGATAGCTCAGGTACATTTCGGGCTCGGGGCTCGCGTCGAGCCCTTCCTGACGCACGTCGGCGACGACGCCAACGATTTCTCCCAGGTTGCGGAGACGCTTCCCGACGGGCTCCTCGTTCGCGAAGTAGCGCTCGGCGAGAGACTGGTTCACCACGACGGCAGACGGCGACGACGGGTCGTCTCCATCTTCGTGATCGCGGCCCTGCAAGAGACGGATTCCCATCGCGCGAAAGAAGCCCGGGCTCACGACGCGAACGCTCGCCCGGGGCATCTGCATCCGGTCGGCAACCGGAGGCCTTCCCTCGATGTCGAGCACCGTGATCATTCTCGAGCGGTCGAGGGGGAGCGAATTGACGAGACCGGCAGAAGTGACCCCGGGAATGCCCTCCAACGAAGCCCGCAGGACATCGTAGAAGCTTCTCCGGGCCACCGCATCGGGGTATTGAGTCTGGGGCAGACTGAGTCGGAAGCTCAGCAAGTCCCTGGCCTGGTAGCCGGGGTCCACGCGGGTGAGCGTCTCGAAGCTTCGCAACATGAGCCCCGCGGCCATGAGAAGGACGAGCGCGATCCCGACTTCGGCAGCCGCGAGCAGGTTCGAGCTCCGGCCGGTCGAGGTCGTACCCCCGAGCCCTCTCAAACCCGCCACGAGGTCCAACCGCAGCGCGCGTAGCGCTGGCACCATTCCCACGAGCAAAGCGGTCGACAACGCGATGACGACGTTGAACGCGAGCACGGTTCCGTCGATCGAAAGCTCGTCGAGCTGGGGGAGATCCGAAGGAACCAGCAGGGACAGAGCGCGAACGCCCCACCAAGCGATGAGCACGCCCAGGACGCCTGCGGGAATTGCGTAGACGAGACCCTCCATCACCAGTTTCGCAGCGATCCGGGCCCCACCGGCACCGAGCGCTGACCGTAGGGCGATCTCTCGGTCACGGCTCTGGGCGCGCACGAGGAGAAGATCGGCGACGTTGGCACAGGCGATGAGGAGCACGAGGCCGACAGCGGCGAAGAGCACCAGAAGCGCCGGCCGGATGGGACGCACGAGCTGCTCTTTGAGTGACGTGAGGTGGATGCTCACGCCCTCGTCCATTCGATGTGCCATCTCGCTCGTCTCGCGGTAATGGTCGAGAAAGGCATTTCCCTCGGCCTCGGCTCGCTCGATCGAAACGCCCGGAGCCAGCTTGGCGATGACGGGAACGAGCTCGATGCGCATTTCGCCCGGTCGAGACGGCTCTGCGGTCTCATCGGGAAGAGGCACCCAGAGCTCGCTTCCGGCGTCGGGGAAACGAAAATCCGGTGGCATGACGCCGACGACGGTGTAGGGATGACCATCGAGACGAATCGCTCCTCCCACGAGAGACGGGTTACCGCCAAACGTCCGCTGCCAGAGGCCGTGGCTGAGCACGGCGACGCGGTCCTTCCCCGGGATCCGTTCCTCGGAAGAGAGCACGCGACCGTGTAGAGCTTCCACCCCCAGAATCGCAAACAGGGACGGGGAAACGCGTTGGCCTTCGATCCGTATCGGCTCGGCACCTCCGGTCAGGTTGAAGCTCGCGTTCCCATAGGCCGCCATTCCCTCGAAGACTTCATTCGATTCGCGCCAGGCGCGAAAGTGATCCATCGAGAAGGCGGCCATTTCTTCCGCTCCCGGGCCCATCCTGGGCCTCGCCTCCCACAGGCGCACGAGCCGATCGGGATCCTCGTACGGGAGCGAGCGCAGGAGCACGGCGTGCACCGCGCTGAAGATGGCCGTGTTCGCTCCGATACCCAGCGCGAGCGGAATGATGACCAGCAGGCTGAAGCCAGGACGCGCGGCAACGACCCGAAGAGAGTGTCTCCAATCCGTCAGCCATTCCATGAGAATCGACCTCGCGGACCTCTTAGTGCTCAATGCCGTGGCGGGACCCGCAATCGATCGGGCCGCCACAGCTCGGGCTGCTTACGGCGCGGCGAGCGCGCCGGGCTCGCTCCGCTCGCGCAGGGTGGGTTGAGTTTTTCATCACCCTGCAAGAACGCCCGAGAAAACCAAAAGTTCCCGGCGTCGAGAGATGACACCGGTTCGCCGCGGCCCCGCCCAAGCCGTTTCAATGTGGAAGCTCGAACCTCTGAAGAAGCCCCTCTTCCTTCATGAGGGCCTCGATTTCATCGATTTCCACGGGAACGAAGGCCGACAGGTTCTCCGAGCCGCCATCGGTGATCAAGATGACGTCCTCCAGGCGAATGTAGATCTGCTCTTCGGGGATACGGAACTGAGGCTCGATGGTGAAAACCATTCCCGCTACCAGCACGCCGTCGGCGTCTCCGACGTCGTGAACCGCCATGCCGACGCCGTGACCCAGGCTGGAAGGGTGCTCCCTCGCCATCTGCTTGTAGTCGTCCACGAACCTCCTCGCCGCGCTGCGGTAAATCGGCTTGCTGAACTGCCATCGGTCGACAAGCGCGTCCATCCTTCGGGACGCGTCCTCGACGATCGCGCTCACCTCGCCGGGGCGAATGGAGTCGAGGATGGCCCGGTAGTACCCGAGATAGAAACCATAGAGCTCGCGTTGCCAGTCGTTGAAGCGACCGTTGACCGGCCACATGCGGGTGACGTCGCTCGTGTAGTAGCCCACATCGGGAGCGTAGTCCATCAGAAGGAGCTCCCCGTCGAGAAGCTTTTTCGTTCCTTTGTGGTAGTGGGGATACCAGGCATTCTTTCCCGAGGCGATGAGCGAGTAGTAGGCGTCACCTTGAGCTCCAGCGCGGTGAAAGAAGAGCTTCGCGAGCGCATCGAGCTCGTACTCGTACAGACCGGCGACGGTAGAGCGCATTGCTTCCATCAGCGCGAGTCCCGACAGCCGTGTTGCCTTGCGGATGAGCTCGATCTCGCGAGGGCTCTTGACGAGCCGAAGTCCATCGAGAACGGGAGATAGATCCACCACGTCGAGCTGGGGGAATCGCTTTCGGATGCGTGACAAGAAATGGGCTTCACGGGTGGGCCGGCCGTCCCAGGGGTCGCTTGCGATGTCGGACGCGGCACGGGTTGCGAGATCGCGGCTCGTCGCCTGCATCTCCGCCGGCTGGAATGGGGTATAGAGAGTGGGCACGCCGCCTCCCCGAGCGAACCGCGCCAAATGGTCGGCGAGGAGCTCGACGCCGTACACCTGCTCGATCGCGGTGAGCTGCCGGACGAGATCCTCGTCTTCGGCGGAGAGCAGCTTCCCCTCGCTTGCCTCCCGCCTCACGTTACGATGGGGGAGATAGAGCGACGTTCTGCGTCGAGTCCCGTCGAGTAAGAGATAGGCGTGAGGGGACTCTACCCCCGACAAGTAGTAGAAGGAATTGGTCTGGCGGAAGCGGACATAGCCCGGGGGAGAAGGCGCTCCCTGTACGAGAGCGAGAGCGTTCGGGCCAATGGCGTCGTAGACCTTCTGCCGACGAGCGACGAACTCCTCAGAGGGGAAATCCTCGGTAAAGAGCGAGACGTCCTGGCCCCCGGCTTCGAGTGCAATGAGCACGATGAGGCACCCCGGCCAATACGCTCTCATCGATTCACTTCGTTGTCCTCGCAACCTAGGGTATATCACGTTGTGGGACCGACGTCGCGACGCGCGTTCTCCCGGTTTGGGGTTGCTCCACCCCCTTTCCTATGTTTTCCTATTTTTATACGACCAACACCGGGGGATCTGATTGGCTACGGTCTCCAATAAACTCAATCAAACGGTGCGCCGGAACGGTACCCGCCTCCCCATGGCATGTTTGTCGCTCCTCGTTCTGGTGCCGACGTTACTGGGGCGTGAGGCCAGAGGTGGCGCCCTGCAAGTCCTCAATGGCGCCGCCTTCACCGGCGACTTTGGCCTGCGGGTCACGGTGGGGATTCCCTGCACGCAATCCGACGTGGTCGTTCCTTCGGGCACGGTGAGCTCGAACCAGCTTGCCTGCAACTCGGTCACTGCCGGTAACGTCGAGGTCGTGGCTCCGGGAACGACCTTCACCGCCGGCGATCGGGTCATCTTGCAGAACGGTTTCTCGGTGGCCTCGGGCGTATCGTTCGTCGCCCGCATCGATCCCTTCGTGAAGTCACCGTTTGCCTACGTCAGAGACGATATGCCGACGGCGGAGACGACCTACAACGCGGAGTTCTCCCTGCGAGTGGACGGCCTGAGTTTGGCCATGGGTGACGAGATCGGGCACTTCGTCGGCTATTCGGCGAATGGAATGCCTCGGTTCCGCGTCGTACTACGGAGGAGCGGGTCGGAAACCCGAGCGGCGATTCTTGCCTGGGACGATGTCGCCGGGGAGCTGGTGGAGCATTCCACCGACTTTCTGCTTCCTCTCGGCTTCCACCGGATCCACCTTTCCTTCAGGGCGGGCGCGGGGGACGGGGAGTTCTCGATCGCGATCGATGGGTCGGGGCTCGATGGTCTCACCGGTCTCGACAACGGCGGTGGTCCGATCGACTTCGTGAAATGGGGAGCGGTGGACGGAACGCTGGCCTCCAGCACCGGCTGGATGGAGCTCGACGATTTCTCCTCGTGGCGATGAGTGTGGTTAGGGGCCGGTGGCAAACAACGACGACGTTGCTGGCAGTTGTTCTGGCCATGCCCCCCTTTCTCCTGGCTCAGCCGGCCGCAGGAAGCGGACCTTATTTTCCACTGGACTCGGTGTGGTACCAGGACGTCACTGGCGCCCCCGTGGACACCGAGTCGGCGGACGTGATTCAGTGGCTTTCCGACAACGGCGGCTGGGGCACGGGCTCGATGCGGATCGACTTCTCGATCGAGGTGCTCGAGGCGAATGCCACGACACCGTTTTGGACCCACACGCCCAAGGCCACGTACTACACACCGGACTGCGACCTCGAGCCGGTGCCGGTTCCGCCCGGAGGCGCGCTCGAGGGAGAGACGGGTTACGAATGCCTGGGAGGCGGCGACTGCCATCTCATCGTCGTCCATCCCCCGACTCACAGGCTCTTCGAGCTGTGGAGCACCGATCTAGACGTCGTGAACGAAGAGGTCTTCTCCAGCTGCCTCGCGGTATGGAACATGCTCCTCACCTATCCGACCAGCGGACGCGGCGAGCAATGCACCAGTGCCGATGCGGCGGGCTTTCCCATCGCGCCGCTTCTGTTCAGCGCCGACGAGGTCGCCGCGGGGTCGATCGACCACGCGATCCGGTTCATCCTGCCGAACCACCGGATTCGGGCCGGAGTTTACGTCCATCCCGCGAACCACGCCGGTGGGCCGTCCGCCCCGTGGCCGGCTCCGCCCTACGGCGCCCGGCTGCGACTGCGCGCCGACTTCCCTCTGAACGCCCTCCCGAACGAGGGCGCGCGCGTCGTGGCACGCGCGATGCAGAAATACGGCATCCTTCTCGCCGACGGCGGCAGCATCGCTCTGACCGCACAGAGCGACCGTTTTACCGTGGCGAAATGGGAGGGTTTGCTAGGAACCTTCGATCTCACCGCGATTCAGGTGAGCGACTTCGAAATGATCGAAGCCGGCCCCCGCATCCCGTTGACATACGACTGCGTGCGAATCGACCCGATATTCGTCGATGGGTTCGAGCTCGGCAACACCTCCAAGTGGAGCCGCTAGTTCCCGAAGCGACGTTACTCGGGAGGTGTGGAACGAGAGAGTTTCGCGAGTCGCGCCGGCCTGGGACCTCGACGGTTGGCGCCGAGGAGGCTTATGTAGCGGAGCTCCTTGTCCTCGCGGGCGCAACGCAGCATGAGACCGCCTCGACTCATGTCGCCACGTCCCACGAAATCCACGGGGAAGAGCAGGCGACTCCCGAGGACCGACGCGAGCAATCCCGCGTACTTTTCCGAAGCGATGCTTCCCAGAAGAATGAACTCGGCGTCGGCCGAAAGGCGCCGCAGCCGACGCAGATCGTGAAGCAGAGGCGCCCGGTAACCTCTCTCCTCCGGATCGACGGGAACGCGACCGAAACGCAGGAGGTCTTCCGTGCGGATGGGGGATTCGGGCGTACAGAGCCCGCGGGAGGGCGTGATGACGAAGCTCCCGGGCAGGTCCCGGGGAGGGCGGGCAAACGCACGGGCGTAGGCCAGCTTTCCGCGAAAGTAGAGGTTGCTCATGAAGCTGAACACGTCACCGAGAGCGGCGCCCTCCAGGCTCCGGAGCCTTCGGGCGAGCTCGAAATCCGCCCGAGGGCTCAGCAGAAGCCCAGCACGTTTTCCCGAGCAGTTGGCCGGAGATAAGAGAAACAGACGATGCCGCAAAGGAGAGATCCTCCGGTGCCGCGTCCTCAGCCGCGATGGGTCGCCACCCACGCGAGAAACCGTTGGCGCGGCCAGGTGTTGACGATGCGCGAACGGTCGACCCACCCCCGGGTTTCCGGAAACGCGCCCCACTCCCTTCGTGCGAGCTCCCGCGTGTGATGCGAGTCGGTGCTGACGACGAACGCGACGTCCAGCTCGCGCGCACGATAGAGAACCTCGACCGAGGCATCGAGACGCGCCCAGGGACGCATTGATCTCGATTGGCGTTCTCGTGTCCCGCTTACACTGCGAGCTCGACCAGCGCGCCACGGACGAGGAGGAGCTTCTCGGCGCCCTCGATCAGCGCCGAGGCCTCGTGCTCGGTCAGCAGATTGGGCCGGCTCGAGCGCGTCGCCCGCTCGCTTCGCTCGAGCACCCCACCGGGTGCCCTTGCAGCTCGTTCGCGAGAGACGGTAGTAGAAGCGCTCGATCGATCCCACTCCGCGCGGATTATACTCGGCCACCCTACGGCGCGCCCGCCGCGCAGTCGGTAGCGGCCGCGAACTCGGCGTCCAGAGCGACCGTGAACCCGTCTCTCAGGATCACC
>DASPGQ010000600.1 GCA_035620555.1 Vicinamibacteria bacterium | reverse complement strand
ATCGACCCCGTCGGCGAGGTTTTGGACCGCGGGAACGTCGACGTAGATCGAGAACTGGCGGGCGTCGCCCGCACCCCCCGTGGCACTGACATAGTTGCCCGCCACCTGAATGCGCGGACCGGGAACGATTCCCGATTCGATGGCGTCGCGCAGGTCGACGTCCACATAAGGCCACGTCGGTCCCATATCGCGGCAGGTCGTGAACCCGGCGCGCAGAGTGTCCAGGGCGTTCTTCGCACCGTGCAAGGCCGCTCGAGAAGGCGTCGTCTTCAACAACGCGTCTTCCCAGTGAACGCCGGGAACTTCGGCGAGATGAGTATGGAGATCGACGAGGCCTGGCAGAAGCGTCGCGCCGCCGAGGTCGATGAGCTCGGCGTCCGAAGGGACCTCGGTTCCCACCGATTCGATCCGTTCCCCCCGCACGACGACGACCGCGGAAGCGAGTGCGTTCCCCGATCCGTCGAGAACCGTCCCGGCGCGCAGCGCGATGCGGTCCTGGGCGACGGCCGACGAGGGCAGCGCCGCGATGAGAAGCAACGCGAGTCGATTCATGACTTCCTCCGCTCGAGGAGATAAACGGCGGCGAGAACCGCCCCGCCGGCGAGATTCGCTACCGAGAGCTCGACTCCCCCCACGGAGAGATCGCGCCCGGGAAAGAAGAGTAGAGCTGCCGAGAAGAGGAGCACACCCCGCATCGTCGTCGACAGCTCGCTCGTCAGATACCCGGCCACTCCGGCTGCCAGGGGCACGATACCGACCAGCACGACGAGGGTCGCGAGAAGAGCCGAAACGATCGAGACCGGTGCGTCGCCGTCACCGAGGAGAAGGAGCTCCGGCCGGAAGACGAACATGAACGGGAGCGTGAAGCCGACGAGGGAAAAGCGAAACGCGGCGAACGAGGTTGTCATGATGTGGGTCTCGGCGATCGAAGCGGAAGTATAGGCGGCCAGAGCCACGGGGGGCGTCACCATGGACATCATGCCGAAATAGAAAATGAAGAAGTGCGCCGAGAGCGGCACGATTCCCAGCTCCCCGATGATGGGAGCGATGAGCGTTGCCATGAGCAGATAGCAGACTGCCGACGGCAGGCCCATCCCGAGAACGATCGAGCCCACCATGATGAGGGCGAGGGCGAGCAGGAGGCTCTCGCCCGAGAGGTTCAGTATCTGCTGGGGAAAGCGGGTTCCCACGCCGGTCAAGGTGACGACGCCGAGGATGATGCCCACCGAGGCCGATGCTGCCACCAGGGGAACCCCGCCCCGGGCGGTCCGGAGCAGCGACGTCTCGATGGCTTTTCGCGTGAGTCGGGATCTGGGATTCAGAAACCCAAGGACCAGCACGACCGCGAGCGAGAGGCTGACCGATCGAAACACCGTGTAGCCCGTGAGAATGAGTCCCACGAGCACCCCGAGCGTGACAAAGAACACGATGCCGCGGTACCGGTAAGCCTCCGATCGACCGGTGGTGCTCGCCATCGTTTCCGCGCCAATCCGTTTCGCATAGAAATGGACGATGAAGAAGAGAGCGAGATAATAGATCACCGCGGGTAGAATGGCGGCGCGGATGACCTCGAGAAAGGTGACCGGTGGACTCACGAGCTCGAGCATCATATAGGCCCCTGCCCCCATGACCGGGGGAACGAGGGCGCCGCCCGATGCCGCGGCCGCGGTGACACCCGCGGCGATGTGAGGTTTGAAGCCGATGCTGCGCATGAGGGGAATGGTGAACGTCCCCGTAGTCGCGGCGTTCGCGACCGCACTCCCCGAGAGCGAGCCCATGAGCCCGCTGGCCAGAACCGCCACTTTGGCCGCTCCTCCCGGGGATCTTCGAAAGACCCGCTGCGCGAAATCGACGATGAATCCGGTCGCGCCCGTGGCTTCGAGAAACGCCCCCAGGAGCACGAACAAGAAGACGTAAGTGAACATGACCGAAAGAGCGATCCCGAAGACACCCTGGCTGTGGAGGAACGTTTGCGCCACAATCCGCTCGAGCCCGTACCCTCGATGGGGAAAGAGCCACCCGGGAAGCTGCGCCCCTCCATACGCGTAGAGCACGAAGAGGGCGGATAGTACGGGAAGCGCCCACCCGAGGCATCGCCTCGTGGCCTCGAGAACCAGCAGGAGCCCGAATACTCCGACGAGATAATCGAGATTCGTCTCGGCCCCGGCGCGATCTCCCAGGGAGGCTCCACCCGACCAGAACCGCGAAAAAACCGGCTCGGTCTGTACGACGACGTAGATACAGACGAGGGCCGAAGCGAGCGCGAGAATCCGGTCCCCAAGGGCGTACGTCGGCTTGTCTTTGGCGAGAGGAAACAGGAGGAAGCACAGAACGAGACCGAACAGCGCGAAGATCGCGAGCTGAGACTGCGGGGTCAGTCGAGGGTAGTTGACCTCGACGAGGACGAAAAGAGAAAGGGCGAGGGCGAGGACTCGCACGGAGGCGATCAGCCTTCGCCTTCGGGCCAGATACCGATCTCGCGGTAGTAGCGCACCGCGCCGGGATGAAACGCGACACCCGTATCCCGGGTCACGTTCTCGGGGTTGATGAAGTTGCCCGCGGGATGCCGCGCGGTGACCGCAGCACGGTTCTCGTAAATCGTCTTCGTGATTTGATAGATGAGCTCTTCATCGGCTCCGGCGCTCGCGATGAGGTGCATCGAGCCGACGTCGAGACCGCGGAAGTCCTCGTCCTGACCGCGGTAGGTCCCCCCGGGGACGATCCGCACGTCGAAGAAAGGATATGTGGCGCTCAGAGATTCGATGGCGGCATCGTCGAAGGGCACGAGGAGGATGTCCTGCGAGGTCGTCGCTTGCACGATCGACGCGGTGGGCACCGCGCCGCCAATGAACGCTGCGGCCGCCGATCCATCCGCGAGCATGTCGACGGACCCGGCCTGCGTGTTGTTGAGAGGGGTGAACTCCTCGAAGCCGACCCCGTGGGCGGCAAAAATACGGGATACGAACGACTCCCAACCGGCTCCGGCGGGTCCAACGACGATGCGTTTACCACGAATATCAGGAATGCTCTCGACTCCCGAGCCCTGTGGTGCGAGCAGCATCGCCACGTTGGGCGCAAGCGTCATCACCGTCCGGACGTCATACGCCCGCTCCCAGTCGTCCTCGCCGCGAGCGGCGAAGTAAGTAATGGCGGCGTTGGACAGAGCGACGTCGAGCTCACCACTCGCGAGTCGCCGAATGTTCTCCTGCGAGCCCTTCGTTGCCTCGGAGGTGACTTCCCAGCCGGCGGGACCGAACTCGCCCAGAACTTCGCCGAGCGCTCCGCCGACGACGAAGAACGCACCACCCGGTGGCGCCGTGCCAACGCTCAGAAATCGCCGGTCGTCCGCGGTTCGAGAGCTTCCACCACCACAGGAGATCGAGACCAGCAAACCGCATGCGAGGAGGAGCCTGTTCTTCATCGGCGGATGATAGTGGGATCAGAGCGTCCAGTCGAATCCAAAGTAAGCCCCGAAGGGCGGCGCGGGTATGACCGAATTGCCTCCGAAGCCGCGCAAGTAGTATTCCTCGTCGGTGAGGTTCTTGACGTTGAGTCGAAGCCGCACGCCTCCCAGATCGTAGAAGACGGTGGCGTCGAAGGTCACGACGCCATCCAGCGAGAAATCGTTGTTCTCGGCGATGAACTGCGAGCTCAGGTACCGCCCGCCCCCGCCGACGCCCCACTTGCCGAACTCTTTCGACAGCCAGAAGTTCAGAACGTGTTTGGGCGCGAAGGCGGGCCGATTGCCGCTGCGATCGAAGTAACCGAACGTCGGAGGTATGAAGGAGACGAGCGTGAGCTCGGTAAAGTTGGTCAGCTCGGCATCGTTCAGTGCGTAGGAGACGAACGCGCGAAAATCCGTGGTCGGCTCGGCGGCGAAATCGATCTCGAACCCGCGAGAACGCTGGTTTCCCACCTGCTGGGTGAAACCGTTGTCGTCGGGGATCGGAATGTTGTCGCGCTCGAGCTGGTAGACGGCGAACACCATCTCGGCCTTTTGTCCGGGGAAGTGCTTCTTGATACCGGCTTCGTACTGCGTCCCTCGCTCGGGAACGAGCTCACCAACGACGCGAGGTGACGGCGGAGCGAAGGATCGGGAGAAATTGCCGTAGACGGAAAGGTCGGTTTGGGGAGAGAACGAAACCCCGGCCATGGGGGAGACTTCGGTATCGTTCCGGGCGGCGCCGCTCACCTGGTCGTCGAAATCCAGGACGTCCACCCGCGCACCCAGAAGGACGTTCCACTTGGGACCGACCTGGATCTGATCGATTACGTAAGGTGCGGCGACGATGCTGCGAGCGTCACCCGCCGTCGAAAAATCGGGAAAGGGCGGCAGACCGGGGTCGATGGGATTCACGAGATCGACGATGGGGAGCAGATCGAAGTTGAGCGCGAACTGGTCCGCGAACCGCGCGAGCTCGAAGCCCGTCAGCAGGCTGTGGCGAACCGACCCGGTATCGAATGCGAGAATCGCCTCGAGCTGGTTTCCGGTAAATCCCTGAGCGTCGTCGAGGCGGCCAAAGCTCCGAATCACGCCGGACGAGGCGGGTCCCGTGGGAATCACGCCGGCGAGAACCGTGGCGTCCGAGATCCAATCCAGATCGCGCCGGTAGAATTTGTCCCTCAAGGTGAGCCATTCGTTCACGGGCCACTCGTAATCGACCTGGAAGCGAAGAATCTCCTGCTGTGAAGTATCGAGAGGAGTTTGATAGCTCGTCCCCGGATCGACCGGCGCGACAGCCCCCCCGACAACCGGGATGCCGCTGTCGGGCACGAAATCGAGGTCGAGGTACTCGAAGTTGACGTTCAGCGTGCCTTTCTCCCCGAACCGAACGCCGAAAGCCGGGTTCAGAGCGAGGGTGCGACCTTCCTTGCCGTCGCGGTGGCTTCCCACGTCACGAACGAGGCCGTTCAAGCGAAACGAAACGGGTTGGTCCAGAGTGCCGAGGTTCATGTCGAAGGAGCCTTCGTAGCTGTCGAACGATCCCGCCGAGCCGGAGAATCGGAAGAGCCGCGCGGGGACGGGCTGCTTGCGCACCAGGTTGACGGCGCCGGCGAGAGGGTTGCTGCCGTAGAGGAATCCACCGGGGCCCTTGAGTACCTCGACGAGGTCGACGTTGTAGAGCTGATAGAACGTCGCTTCTGGCTCCGAGGCGCCGTCAACGAGGATGAGCCCGCTCGACAGCGAATCGAAACCCCGGATGAGAAAGAAATCGTTCACGCCATTCTGGCTCTGGATGTTGACGTTGCTCACGTTCACGAGCGCATCCCCCAGGACGCGATCGAATTGCTCGCGGACGAGAGGCTCGGTGACGACTCCGACGTTGTTGGGCGTCGAGCGCCGGTCGAGTGGCAGCTTGGTGACGATCGTGTTCGAACGAGGTACGTAGCGGAGCGACCCTTCCACGTAGACGTACTCGGTGAGCTGGGGTGTTGGCGGAGTCTTCTCGGGGTCGTCTTTCTGTTGGTCGCCGCGGGTTCCGCCCGCAAAAGCCAGGATGAGAACGAGCGCCAGAGCTGTCGCGTTCATCAGCATAGCGCCCATCTTAGATAGCCGCGATCTCCGGCCGCAAATTTTGTTGCGAGCGCCAGTTCCCGACGTTCGGCCGACGAGAGTTGGAGCACCCGCCGGCAACATCGTATTCTTGAGCCGAGGTGACGAAAACGTTATGCCGCCACGAGAATGGGGTTCCCAGCATGAGTTACGGCCAGCGGATTACACTGATATTGATTGCATGCATTTCAATGACCGCATGCGTCACCGATAGGGAAGAAGGTGCTATCTCCAGCATCCGCGTGGATTCACCCTACTTCGGACAGCCGGTGCCGGGCCTCATTCCCGAGCTATTCGCACCCGGGATCGTCAGCACCGATGGCATCGAGTTCAACGGAGTCTTCTCTCCTGATGGGAACGAGTT
>DASPGQ010000599.1 GCA_035620555.1 Vicinamibacteria bacterium | reverse complement strand
ACTCGGGCTCGGTTTCGGGCTCGGGCGGGGCGGCGAGCGTGCGGCGCTTCTCGAGCCTTCGAGCCCGACGGGAAAGCGGGTGGCGAGGATTCCCGGCCGAGCCGTGCTCGACGGTATCGATACCTTGCGAACGGCGACCTGGGCCTTCGAGGATTTCGGTCTGGAGTTCGTTGCCAGGAAGCTCCTGGGGCGTGGGAAGCTCATCGACAATGAAGAGCATCGCCTTCGGGAGATCCGTCGCATGTACCTCGAAGAACCGGAAGCCCTGGTGAGATACAACGTGGAGGACTGCCGGCTCGTCGAGGAGATCTTCGCCCGCACGCGGCTCATGGAGTTCGCCTTAGAGCGAGCTCGTCTGACCGGCCTCGCGATCGACCGGGTGGGAGGCTCGGTCGCCGCTTTCGACAACCTGTACCTCCCCCGACTCCATCGACGAGGCCGGGTGGCCGGGGACGTCGAAGACCGATCGCACGACGGTGAGAGCCCGGGCGGGTATGTGATGAGCTCGCGTCCGGGTTTGTTCGACAACGTCATCGTGCTCGATTTCAAGAGCCTCTATCCGAGCATCATCCGAACGTTTCGCGTGGATCCCCTCGGGCTCGCCGAAGCCGGCGACGATGCGATCGAGGGGTTTCGCGGGGCTCGATTCTCCCGCGACCGACACATCCTGCCCGGTCTCATCGCCGAGCTCTGGACCGAAAGAGACAAGGCCAAGCGCTCCGGCAACGAAGCCCTGTCGCGGGCGATCAAGATCATCATGAACTCGTTCTACGGGGTCCTGGGGACTCACGGCTGCCGGTTCTTCGACCCCAAGCTCGCGGCGAGCATTACCCTGCGCGGGCACGAGATCATCACGAAGAGCCGGGAGTGGATCGAAGAGGACGGCTACGAGGTGGTCTACGGAGACACCGACTCCCTGTTCGTCCATCTAGGCGCGGGTCTCGAAGAGTCGGAGTGCCGCGCCATTGGGGTGAGTCTCGCGAAAACCCTCACCCTTCGTTGGTCCACCCACCTCCGCGAACGGTTCGCGCTCGAGTCGTATCTCGAGCTCCAGTTCGAGACGCATTACCTGCGGTTCTTCATGCCGACGATCCGGGGCTCGGAGCAGGGGAGCAAGAAGCGCTACGCGGGTCTCGTCAAGCGCGGGGCCGGGCTCGAGCTCTCGTTCACCGGTCTGGAATCGGTGCGTTCCGACTGGACGCCGCTCGCCCGCGAGTTCCAGCGCGAAGTCTTTCGCAGGGTTCTGATGGAGGAGCCCTTCGAGGAGTACGTGCGCTCGACCGCCGACGAGCTCTTCGCCGGCAAGCGCGACCGCGAGCTCGTCTACCGAAAGCGTTTGAGGCGCCGCATGGAGGACTATCAGAAGAACGTTCCCCCTCACGCTCAGGCGGCGAGGAAATCGTCGCGACGCGGTCGCTGGATTCGCTATGTCATGACGACCAACGGTCCCGAGCCCATCGACAACAAGCGTTCGCCGCTCGACTACCAGCACTACCTCGATCGGCAGCTCGCTCCCGCCGCCGACGCGATCCTGTAGCTCGAGGGCACTTCGGTTGCGAGAATCCTCGACGCCCAGTTGAAGTTGTTCTGAGACCGTTGCGAAACGTGCGTAGACATCGGATTGCCGTTCTGCTTGTGACGTGGTGCCTGAGCGCCGTTTTCTTCATCGACGTCTGTGCCCTCGTATTCGATTGCGGTTGCCTCTCTTTATGGAATGGGGCCGCGAGCTTCTGTAACATCCACGCGGTGGACGGACCACACTGCCCCTGGTGTGCTCACCCCGCCATCGGCGGCGGCATGGCGTTCTTCGCGACGATGGCGGTGCAGCTCGGGCTCGTGCTCGCGCCGGGATCGGCGGGCTCGGCGATGAGATTGCTTTTGGCGCTCGTCGCCTTCCCGATCGTGAGCGGAATCGTCGGTTGGGCACAAGGCCTGGCATTGGGCTACTGGAGTCGCTGAAGCGAACGTGTCTTTCTCTACCGCGGCCCAGGTCCGTCGCGCTCTCAAAGCCGAGGCCAATCCCGAGAAAGCGGCTTTCTTTCCGCGCTTTTTCAAGACCGGACCCGGTGAGTACGGGGAGGGTGACCGATTCCACGGGGTCACCGTTCCCAAGTGTCGCCGTGTCGCGCGAAAAGCGCGAGAGATCGCCGATCCCGAGCTCACGAAGCTCCTCGCCTCGCCTTTCCATGAAGAGCGCGAAGTCGCCTTGTTCATTCTCGTGGATCGATTCCGGCACACGAACGACGCCGGCGAGCGCCGACGGATCTACGATTTCTACGTCCGCCATCGCCGTTTCGTGAACAACTGGGATCTCGTCGACGGGAGCGCGCCCGCAATCGTCGGCGGTTTTCTCGAGAACCGCGACCGGAGCCAGCTCTATCGCTGGGCCCGCTCGCGAAACCTCTGGGATCGTCGCATCGCCATGCTGGCGACGTTTCATTTCATCAAAAAGGGCGATTTCGACGACGCGCTCGGCATCGCCGCCGTGCTCCTCACCGACGAGGAGGACCTCATTCACAAGGCGGTCGGCTGGATGCTGCGCGAGGTCGGCAAAAAGGACCACGCCGCGCAGGAGCGCTTCCTCGAGACCCACTACCGGAAGATGCCGAGGACGATGCTCCGCTACGCCATCGAGAAGCTGCCGGAAGCGCGAAGGCAGGCGTACTTGAAGGGGAGGATCTAGCCGAGGGTCGAAAGTTCCGATCCGGTGTGACCTTTTGAGGCGTTCGTCCGACTTGAACTCGCGCGTTTCAAACCAATAAATCCTGGTGGAGGATCTTGGTAGCTCCTGGCGGTCTTGCTTGGTGAAGTTTCTGGATGGGATTCTTCTTGCAGGAATCCGAGAAGTGATGAATCCTATGTGGCGGACTCCAAACTCTCTATAACGCCGGTCGAGGTCAGCGGTTATGAAAGGCCGTGCCACCAATGGGTTGCTATTGTTGGGCGTTATATCATCGCGTATGGCTGTCGCTCTGGGCTGGTGGCATCTGCGTATGGCGTTGTATACCGTTTTTGTTTTTCGCGAAGGCGAACCCTGGACATCCTGGATCGTGATCCTCTTCGGCCCTATGGCGACCCTTCCGACCGCTCTTTTGTCGTTTTACCAAAGAGAAGCCGCTGGTTATTTTCGCTGCTATTACGTCTTTCGTCTCATTCGTTCTCGGACGACAGCACGTCGGCGAAAATTTTTGGGGGCTTCTGATAAACATACACGGCCCGATGCTTGCGGTCGGTATCGCTTTCATTTTGTAGAGCGAATGCGAGAACGCGTGACAGACTGAATTGCACCTGTGCCGCTTTAGTGTGAAGTGGTAATGCCCCATCGGGGAATGCAGCCCTCTACGCAAGGGTGAAGGGTCGGCTCTGGAACGGAAAAGGTTCATGACGATTCGGCGCAGCGACGTCTCGCGTATCGGAAATCGCTTCCTGGGATGTGAAAGCGGATGCGGGGCTCGTTCTTCGGCGCTCGACGACACTTCGATTTTGGAATGAATATAAAGTCGCTACTCCGCGACCGGTGCGAGATGACGAAGATCGACTCGTTGCGGAAGTACTTGACGCAAACGGCGCAAGCGGCGTGAGCTCGCCTGTGTCTCGCTCTCGGAGGCGAACGGTCGGTGAGCGCAATCGGACGAGGGTGGTGGTTGCTCACGCCACCAACGGGTATCAACGCTCGTTTCGCGCGGTCGATGGCGACGGAATGGCGACATCGCAAGCTGGCGCTCGCCAGACTGGAATGCTGGGATTCAGAGGCTAACGACTTCGACTTCTAGGTTTTGCCTGACTTCGTGGTCGCCCTCGAGGAGCCGGTCGATCGCATCCAACGTCGTGGCGTGGTAGTAACGTTCTCCACACTTGCGACAGACCTCAGCCTGGACGTTCTCCACGACGTAGAGCTTCCCGTGTAGCCAGTCGTGCTGACGTACCTTTTGGCGACCGTTTTGCTGCCACAGAACTCGCAGGTCATTCGTCCTCGGTCAAACGTAGACGGTAATGATCAGAAGTGCCGCCTTTTCATCAAAGCGGTAGATGACTTGGAGGATAGCGCTTTCCACGTCCGCGGGTGATCTTTCGTTGGCTTGCGCCGACGCGCGGCTTCGAGCGACCCCCGGCGGCAATCGCCCCGGAGTAGTCGCTGTTCATCCCGTGTGGTTGCCGGGCCGAACGCCTACTC
>DASPGQ010000598.1 GCA_035620555.1 Vicinamibacteria bacterium | reverse complement strand
CAGGAGGTGCATTTCCGGGACGGCATCGGCCGCCGAGAATCCCCAGACTTCCATCTGGAGTCGAACGCAAGCCTGGTAATCGCAGATTCGCTCGAAGTCGCGGACTGCAATGGCCATGGGCGAATCATATGAGCGCCACCGGGGACGGTCAATCCACCGCGTCCAGGCGATCGAGCTCGGCCTCGGCTTTCTCGAGAAGCGGAGCTTCCTCCTGACCATCCTCGGGAAAGGTCGCCATTCCAAACCGGAGCCGGGGAATGATGGGGGGCAGGCTCTCGCCGACGCGGAAGGGATTCTTGTTCAAGGCTCGACGCAGTCGGGCAATGAAACGGTCCCCGCCATATCGATCGCAGGCGAACGCGGCAGCCGCAACCCGGGGGGACCCCGTCATCACGGCCACGAGGTCGGCTTCTCTGAGTGATGCCCTGACGAGCTCGGCAACATGCCGGAGCACGCGTCCCCTCGCCTCCTTGCCCAGAAGCTCGACGATCTGAGCCAGGTCGTCGATCTCCACGAGGATGACCGTGAGGGGCTTGTACACGCGTTTACATTTCGATAGCTCCCGCCTCGCCTCGAGCTGGAACTCGTCCCTCCCGAGCGCGGGAACCACCTCGCGGCTCTCCGCCGCCCCGGCCTCGTTCGAAGGCAGTTCCTGGGGAGCTCCACCTTCTTGGGTCTTCAACAGACGCTCCAGCTCGTCCTTCGAGAAGATCTGGTACTCCGCTGCCGCCGGGGACTCGCCGCTCCCGCTCCGGACGGGTTCGGCCGGCGGGTTCGGCCCAGTGAGTGCGAATTGTGGCTCTTCGTTTCGTTCCTGTTCGCCGCCTTCGCCATCCGAAGCATCGTCTGCTTGCCCGTCGCTGCTCCCAGCGGGAATCTCGGGCCGCGGCCCGGTGTCTTCGACGATCTCGTGACCCCGCGCCGCATCTTCGGAACCCGAGTCTGGCTCGACCGCTTCCTCCGTGCTCGAGGTCACCGGGGAGGGCTCGGATCGAGTGGGAGAAGCGCTCCGAGCGGCGAGGGCGGACTCGCGCGCTTCGCGCCCCGAGCCCTTGCCGAACAGCCGTTCGAGCAACCCCAACCGGGCGCGGGCCTGTGGTTTCGATCGGGCTAGTCGGAAACCCCGGGCGGGACGGGTCGTCGGCTCGACCGACTCTCCCGACCTCAGCCGCGCGACCAGTCGCTGCAGATCCAGTGGGCGAAAGGGTTTCGTGACGAAGCCGTCGGCTCGAAACTGATTCGTGGCCTCTTGACGATACTGCTGCTTCAGATAGACCCCGGTCACGATGATGACTCGGGTGTTCTTGAGCTCCGGGTCGGACTTGATTTGCAGGCAGAGATCGAATCCGGACAACCCGGGGAGAAGGGCGTCCAGTAGCACCACATCCGGCTTCAGCCCGCGAACGCTCTTCATGACTTCGTGCGGATCCTTGATGGTGACGAGAGTGCTATCCAACGGGCGGAGGGCCTCGACGATGAGATCGAGATCGTTCGCGCTGTCGTCGACGATGACTATGGTAGAAGTGGGATCCGTCATCACGGTGCTCGAAGTCAGTGCGACTATGCTCCCCGTCTCAGGCGCAATCTTCCACAAGCAATGGCAACGCGTGGACTATAATCCTAGTGTATCTTCGAACTCCCTCGATTGCGAACGGATTGAAAGATTTCGGAGCGAAGTGCTAGTCTGGCGTTGGTAACGAAAATGTTGGTGAGGCTTCTGCTAATCGTGGTGGGCGTCGTTACGCTCGATCAAGCGACGAAATCAATGGTTACCTCGAGACTCACCCTGGGCCAGAGCATCGAAGTCATTCCCGATCTTCTCCACTTGACGCTGGTCAGGAACTCGGGAATGGCTTTCGGGCTCCTATCCCGGAGCGACGTGCCCTACAAGACGGTGCTGGTGACGCTTCTTTCCCTTGGAGCCCTCGCCGCGGTTGTCTATTACGCGCTCCTGTCGACGCGCAGCGAGACGCTGACGCGTTTCGGTCTCGCCTTCATTCTCGGCGGTGCGGTCGGCAATATCATCGATCGGATCCGTCTCGGCTACGTCGTCGACTTCGTCGACGTCTTCTACCGCGGCGCGCATTGGCCCGCCTTCAACGTCGCCGACTCGTGCATCTGCGTCGGGGTGGGACTTCTGATTCTCGACAGCTTTCGCCACCGAGAAGACTCACGGTCCGCTCGAACGGATGTAGCCCGATCCGCGGTGCGTGAGGGCTCCTAGTGTTCCCCAAGCTCGTCGATTTCGGTGAAGTCAACCTCCTCGGCTTCCAGTTCCACGCGATCCTCCACACTTACGGGTTCCTGCTCGCGGCTGGGTTCCTCATCGCCTTGAAGGTTGCCGCCATCCGCGGCAAGAAGTTCGGCGTCGAGGCCAATCTGATGATGGATTTGGGCCTCTATCTCCTCGTTTCGGCGCTCGTTGGCGCCAAGCTCCTCCTTCTCGTCGTCGATTGGGAGCACTACAGCCACGATCCTTTCAGCCTCGTTCGTTCGGGAGGCGTATTCTACGGCGGTCTCGTGGCCGCGGTCCTTACCGCGATTTGGTTCTTTCGAAAGCACAACCTCCCGGTCTGGGTTACGACGGACATCCTGGCGCCCTCCGTCGCCCTGGGCCACGGGATCGGTAGGCTGGGCTGCTTCAGCGCCGGGTGCTGCTACGGGAAGCCGACGTCCCTCGCATGGGGCGTCACCTTCACCGATCCATACGCCAAGGAGATCGTCGGAGTGCCTTTGAACGTGGCCCTCCACCCGACGCAGCTCTACGAGGCGCTGGTGGAGTTTGCCATCTTCGGCTTTCTGATTTACTTGGCGGGGAGAAAGAAGTTCGATGGGCAGATTTTCTGGAGCTATGTGGCGCTTTACTCCACCGCTCGGTTCGTGATCGAGTTCTTTCGAGGAGATCTCGGAAGAGGATTCGTGCTCGGCGGAGCGCTCTCCACGTCTCAGGTCATCGCATTGCTTCTCCTCGTTACCGCGACGTTCGCGCTCGCGACACTCAGGCGGCTTCCGAGACAGCGTACTGCCTAGCAGGCTGATGAAGAAGAAGTACGGCCCAGCCTGCCGAGCGGCGGCCAAGACTTCTGCCGCGAGATCGGCGCGAAGCGCCGCAAAGGCCGAGCCGTGGCGGCTCGATCGATTACCGGTCCCGCCACGGCATTGAGTACTCTAGAGAAATTGCAGACTGAAACTGGCGAGCGTCTCGAACGGTTTCTCGTCGAGCCCGCTCTGGAGGGCACCCGGCTGGACATGGCCGTGGCAGGAAGACTCGACGAGGTGAGCCGAGCTCAAGCGAAGCGCTGGATCGAGGAAGGACGCGTCCTCGTCGACGGTGCTCGGGCACGGCCTTCACGACCCTGCCGAAACGGTGAGCGCGTCGAAGTCTTCTTTCCCCCGCCCACCCCGGCGACGCCGCTCCCCGAGGCGATCCCGCTCGAAGTCGTGTTCGAGGACTATCATCTCATCGTGGTGAACAAACCTCCGGGCATGGTCGTCCATCCTTCGGCGGGCCACCCATCGGGAACTCTCGTGAACGCCCTGTTGGCTCACTCCAGTGAGCTCAGTGGAATCGGAGGTGTGACGAGACCGGGAATCGTGCACCGTCTCGACCTGGGGACATCCGGGCTACTCGTGGCCGCGAAGCAGGATCGTGCCCATCGGCACCTCGGGGCCCAGTTCGCGCGCCGGGAGGTGGACAAACGCTATGTCGCCCTCGTCCACGGCGATGCTCCGGAGCGAATGTTCTTCGATCGCCCTCTCGGGCGTGATCCGATACACCGGAAGAGGATATCGAGCCGGTCGACGAGAGCGAGAGCGGCCGTTACCGAGGCCGAGCTTTCGGAGAGACTGCCCTCGAGCTCCCTTCTGCGGGTGCGAATCACCACGGGACGCACGCACCAGATCCGAGTGCACTTGAGCGAGGCGGGACACCCTCTCGTGGGGGACCGGGAGTATGGCGCAACGAAGCGAGGTCTCCAAATTCTCAGAGACTTTCCCCGGCCCGCCCTCCATGCCGCGAGGCTCTCCTTCGTGCATCCGGAGACCGGCGAACGGCTCGACTTCGAGGCACCCCTGCCCAGAGACATGGTGGGGCTCATTTCCAGCTTGAGGCAATGCGCAAGCTGACGAACGCCTTGGTGGCCGGCCAGCTGGCCGCTCTGCTCGCCGCGGAGCTCGTTCTGATCCTGAATCCCGAGGTCCCTCATACCCCGGGGAACGTCCTGTCGGTGTGGGGCGTGTTCGCGATCAGCCATGGGCTCGCCGGAGCGGCCGCACTCTGGATTCTGCTACAGCTCGTCGAATCTCTTCGCGGGAGGCCACTCGGTCCCGCCTGGCTCTCGTTCCGCATCCTGACGTGGCTCTTCACCCTCGCGCTGGGAGTTTCCGCTGCCCTGTTCTGGATCAATCTCGTGAGCCTCCGGCTCTACGTGCCCTCGGAAACGGTCAGGACGCTCGCGCTCGCGGCAACGGTCGTCTCGACGGCGGCGGGCGCTCTCCTGGTGATGGGATTCTTTCATTACTCGTTCGGCCGGAGAGGGTCCATCGTGAGCTACAGCCTTTCCGGAGGTTCCCTGATCGCCGCGGTGGCGCTTCCGCTCATTCTTCGACCGCAACCCATTTCGGCAAACAACTTCCCGCGCATGCCGTTGCAGGACACGCCTTCACTTCGCCGAATCACACTCATCGGCTTCGAAGGCGCTTCACTCTCCTACGTCTTGCCGGCCGTGGCCGAAGGCAAGCTTCCGAACTTCGCCCGGTTGATCGAGGGCGGCGCGTCGGGAGCTCTGCGCACGCTCTACCCGACCGAATCGCTGGCGGTATGGATGAGCATCGCCACCGGCAAACTCCCTCGCCAGCACGGCCTGAAGGGTTTCTACCGGTATCGATTTCCTTCGGTCGAGACTCCGTTCTCCCTCCGTCCCCGCTGGCTCGATTTCCGCAGCCTGGATCGTCTCGGAGTCGTCAGGCGAAGCGCGGTAACCTCGACGCTGAGGCGCACCCAACCCTTCTGGAGCATCCTCAGTCGTTTCGGAGTCAAGGTGGGGTTGTTGCGCTGGTGGGGCAGTTATCCTGCCGACCCGGTCGATGGCTTCGTGATCTCGGAGTACTTTCACCGGCAGGTCCGGGAGAGATTCGATCCGCCGTTGCCCCGGCTGACGAGTCCGGAAAGTTTGTTCGAGCGAATGAGCCCGGAGGTCGTGTTTCCGGGTCAGATAGACGGCGAGGTGCTCTCCGGCTTCGTGGATACGACCATCACGGTACCGGGAGACGACTTTCCCTGGAAGACAGAGCTCACCCGCGCGCTCGCCGACGATATGACCTATCACCGCATCGGTAAAATGCTGAAAGAGGAGTACGCGCCGGATGTATTCGCCACGTATTACTTCGGCCTCGACGTCGTCGGTCACTACTTCACCCGATTTCACCGGCCGGCGCGCTTCGGGGACGTCAGCGACGCCGAAAAGAGAAAATACGGCCGGGTGGTCGACGCCTATTACCGCTACCTCGACACGATCCTGGGCGAGTCCCTCCAGGCGCGCGCCTCCAATGAGATCTTCATCGTCCTCTCGGGGCACGGCATGGACCCTCTGCCGCTGACGCGAAGAATCGTCGAGCCGTTCAAGGGGAACCTTCACCTCTCCGGCTACCACGAGGCCTCTCCCGACGGCCTTCTGATCGTGAACGGGCCCGGGATCGCACCGGGAACCAAGATCGAGAGTGCCTCGGTTCTGGACATCACCCCGACCCTCCTCTATCTTATGGGGCTCCCGCTGGGCCAGGACATGGACGGAACTCTTCTCACCGAGATCTTCGTGGACGAGCTGGTACTCAACCAGCCGGTGACGTTCATCTCCTCGTATCACAACTTTCTCATCGAGCCGCGCCGGGATGATGTCATCGAGGCCTCTTCACCCCTCGACGCGCTTCCCGAGCTTCTCGTCAACCCCCAGTGAGCCGATGCAGCAAACGGTCATTGCCGAAGGCGCGGAATTCCGAGGAATCCTCGAACGACTGGCATCGGAAGTCGTCGAGAAGAGCCCGTCGGGCCTACCGCCGCTCGCCCTGGTGGGCATCCGCACTCGAGGCGTGCCTCTGGCGAAACGTCTGGCAGCGCTCATCGAGCCGAAGCTGGGGGCGCGACCATCGATCGGAACGCTCGACATCACGCTCTATCGCGACGACCTCATTGCCGTCGCTTCCCAGCCCATCGTGCGGAGCACGGATATCCCCTTCGCCGTCGGTAATTCCTCGATCGTGCTCGTCGACGACGTCCTATTCACCGGGCGCACGGTGCGCGCGGCGATCACCGCTCTCGTCGATTTCGGAAGACCGCGAAAAATCGAGCTCCTGGTCATGGTCGACCGCGGATGGCGCGAGCTTCCCATCCATGCCGACTATGTGGGAACCAGGCTCCGCACGTCCCGGGAGCAGACGGTTCAGGTGCTCGTCGAGGAAGAAGACGGTCGTGACGCCATCCTACTCGTAGCATGACCCTCGCGAGCCATCACCTCCTCGACATCGAGAGCCTCTCTCCCGCCGAGATCGAGCTGGTCTTGGAGACATCGACCTCGTTCAAAGAGGTCGGGGAACGGGCGATCAAGAAGGTGCCCGCGCTCCGGGGAAAGACGGTCATCAACCTCTTCTTCGAGCCGAGCACGAGAACCCGGGTCTCGTTCGAGATCGCGGCGAAACGCTTGTCGGCGGACTCGATCAACGTGAGCTCGGCGGGAAGTTCCGTCGTCAAGGGAGAGACCCTCCTCGACACGGTGAAGAATCTCGAGGCGATGGCGCCCGACGTCATCGTCATGCGTCACCCCTCGTCGGGAGCCCCGCATTTCGTGGCCCGCCGCGTCGAATCCGCGGTCGTGAATGCCGGTGACGGAATGCACGAACATCCCACCCAGGCCCTTCTCGACGCCTTCACCATCCTGGAAGCGAAGGGGAGGCTCAGCGGGCTCAAGGTGGTGATCGTAGGCGATTTGCTTCACAGCCGCGTCTTCCGCTCGAATGCGAGGCTGCTGACGAAAATGGGCTCGAGCGTGACCGTTACCGCTCCGCGGACCCTCCTTCCCCCTTTCGTCGAACGGCTCGGGGTCGAGGTCATAACCGCCGTGAACGACGCCATCGTGGACGCGGACGTGGTCATGATGCTCCGGGTGCAGAAGGAGCGAATGGAAGGAGCGTTCTTTCCCTCGGTCCGCGAGTATTTCAATCTCTACGCTCTCACGGTGGATCGTCTCAAGAGAGCCAAGCAAGACGTCATCCTCATGCACCCCGGACCTCTCAATCGCGGGCTCGAGATCGAATCCGCCGTAGCCGATGGTCCTTACTCCCTCATTCTGGACCAGGTGACGAACGGCGTCGCGGTGAGAATGGCCATCCTGTACCTTCTCGCAGGAGCGTCATGAAGTCGCTCTTGATCCGGGGCGCTCGAATCGTGGATCCGAGCCAGCGCATCGACCGGGTCTCCGACCTCTTCGTCGACGAGGGGCGCATTCGCGCCATAGACGAGGGCCTCAGTCCCGAGGGGGCCGAAGTGGTCGACGCTCGCGGCCTCATTGCCGTGCCCGGGCTCATCGACATGCACGTTCATTTGCGCGAGCCCGGCTTCGAGTACAAGGAGACCATCGCATCGGGAACCGCGGCGGCGGCAGCGGGTGGATTTGCCGCGGTCGCCGCGATGGCAAATACCGATCCACCGAACGACTGCGCCGCGGTCACCGAGTACATTCTCGAGAAAGCCCACCGCGCCGGCGGCGCTCGCGTCCATCCGATCGGCGCCACGACCAGGAGGATGGAAGGCAAAGAGCTCTCGGAGATGGGAGAGATGGTGGCCGCCGGCGCCGTCGCCGTTTCCGACGACGGACTCCCGGTTCGAGACGCGAACGTCATGAGGCGAGCGATGGAGTACGCCACGATCTTCGATATTCCGGTGATCGAGCATTGCGAGACGCCGGAGCTCCATCCCGGTGGCGTGATGAACGAGGGCTACTGGTCGACCTGTCTGGGCCTTCGCGGCATTCCCAGGGCATCGGAAGAGATCTCGGTTCGCCGTAACGTGATCCTGGCGGAAACGACGGGGGCGCGGCTCCACGTCGCCCATCTGTCGACCAAGGGAGCCCTCGAGGCGGTTCGCCAGGCGAAGGAGAGAGGTTTGCCGGTAACTTGCGAAGTGACGCCCCACCACCTTCTCTTGACCGACGACAGCGTACGAGGCTACGACACCCGGGCGAAGATGAAGCCCCCTCTCGTTACCGAGGAGGACCTCGAGGCGCTTCTCGAGGGACTCGCCGACGGAACCGTGGACGCGATCGCGACCGACCACGCGCCTCACCACGAGGACGAGAAACAGCAGGACTTCGATCATGCGCCCTTCGGCATCGTCGGCCTGGAGACCTCGGTGTCGCTCGGGCTCGACCGACTCGTCCGGCCCGGCATCATCTCCTTGAATCGCTGGATCGAGCTCATGTCGACCGGGCCGGCGAGGATACTGGGGGTCGAGGGCGGGACGCTCGCGGTGGGCGCACCCGCGGACCTCACTTTGCTCGATCCCGAGCGGCCCTTCCGGGTGGAGCCGTCGGTTTTCGTCTCGAAGGGAAGGAGCACGCCGTTCGCCGATTGGGAGCTTCAGGGTCGGGCGGTTCGCACGATCGTCTCGGGGCGATCGGTGTTCACCCTCCCATGAACCAGCGTCAGCAACTCCTTCTCGAGGGACTCGAACGGCTCCGCGCACGTTACGACGCGCGCTATCTGGAGTCGGACCCGCTGGAATTCCCTCACCGATACCCGGATCCGATGGACCGCGAGGTCATCGGGCTCGTGGCCTCAGCGCTCGCGTTCGGAAACGTCGCCTCGATCCGCCAGAGTCTCGAGCGCCTCTGCGCCTGGATGGGCAGCCGGCCAGCCGAGTTTGCCATTCGCCTTTCTGTCGGGCCGGCCCTGACGGCTCTCGGCGGATTTCGTCATCGCTGGATCGACGCAAGGGACGTCGTCTGTCTGGTCCGTTGGGCGGGGTTGATGATCCAGACCAAGGGAAGCATCGGTGCGTTCTTCGCGGAAGGCTACGTGGAAGGGGACATGGCGGGGAGCATCTCCGCCTTCCGGGAGCGAGCGCTACGGCTGGATCACGGCGGCGTTTATCGCTCTCGGCAATTGCCCCCGAGCGCCCGGGTGCGATTCTTCTTCCCGAGCGCGCTCACCGGTGCGTGCAAGAGGACCAACATGTATCTTCGCTGGATGGCTCGGCCCGACGACGGCGTCGATCTGGGGCTTTGGCCGTTCGTGAGGACTCGGGACCTCGTCGTACCACTCGACACCCACCTCTACCGCATCGGAAGAGCCCTGCGATGGACGCGAAGGAAGACGCCCGGCTGGAGGACGGCATGCGACATCACCCGAAGCCTGTCCCGACTCGATCCCGACGATCCGGTGAAGTACGACTTCGCCCTCTCGCGAATGGGAATTCTGCACGACTGCCCCCGTCATCGGAACGGATTCGCCTGCGAGCTGTGTGAGCTCCGCAGAGGCTTGCGCCATCGATGAAGAACTGCTGCCTCGATGAGTCGTCCCGGAGCCTGAAACGACATCGTGACGTCGCCACCTGCGATTCTTGCGGAGCTCTCCTGCTGGCCTATGGACGCGAACGGGATTTCGAAGCGACTCTGGCCGAGCTTCGCCGCCGGGGTGCTCGATTCGAGACGATCGAACGGGGGAATCTGAAGATTGTGGCGAAGGCCCGTTG
>DASPGQ010000597.1 GCA_035620555.1 Vicinamibacteria bacterium | reverse complement strand
CGCGACGAGGAGATCACCGACGAGCGGCGGATGGCGCAGCGCTACACGCTCTCCCACCTGGCGCATGACGTGAAGACGCAGACCGGACTGGGCGAGCCGGCGCGCGACTGGTTCCCGATCTCCTTCATGGGCACGTTCGGCGACTGGGCGGATCTGGTGCACGGCGCGCAGGCCGACTTCGGACAGCTGTCCTGCGGCTGTCACCCGAACTGCGGCGTCGGCATGGCGGTGATGGTCGACAAGGAGACGAAGGAATCGGCTCCGGTCACGTCGTTCTTGAACGCCGATCGCCTCGCCGAGGACGTGAAGAAGATCAACGACGCGGCGCGCGGACGATTCCTGTCCGCCGTGGGAATGGCGCTCTCGGTGATGCGCAACTACGACCCGTTCCGCTCCCCCACGCACTTCACCCTCAAAGCGATGCTGGAGAAATTCGACAAGACCTACGGCGTTACCGGACGGGACTACGGCAAGGTGACTCCCGACCGCTCCTTCGAGGACATCGAGAAGAGGCGGCAGGACCGTTGGAACTTCCTGTTCATCGCCGGCATGTGGTTCCAGGATCTGTTCAACTATGATTTCCGCCGCACCGAACAGTGCATCATCCCTTATGCCACTCAGGAGGGAGAGATTTCCTTCTGCGCCTATAACACGGGCATCGGCTGGCGACAAATCGTCGAGAAGATGCACATGACGGCTACGCTCAACAAATGGTACGAGGAGCGGGGCCGACACCTCATCTACGCTGGAAACAAGGATGTCGAGCTCCCCACAGTCGATCACGGGCTCGTTCTTCGCCAGGAAGATGTCGACAAGGGAATTCAGACCGACCTCGACCTCAAGGGAATCGCCAAAACGGCACGCGAAGAGAAGCGGAAAGCGCGTGACTCGAAGCTCATTCAGCGTACGACCGACGATGACAGGATGGAAAAGCTCTACCGCGAGCAGGTCTTGAACCAGAAACCCGCCGCGCCGGAGCAGAAACCCCTGGTCCAGATCGAAGTCTGAGCTCCCGAACTGGCCGGCATTCCGAGAGCCCGGAATGCCGGCCCTTCTACCTCAGGGCCCCCGCCACGACACGCTGGCGCTGCATGCCCAGGCGCTCGATTCCCGCCTCGATGACGTCGCCGGGCTTCAGGAACTTGGGAGGGCGTCTCCCCATGCCCACTCCGGCGGGCGTTCCCGTGCTGATGACGTCTCCGGGGAGGAGCGTCATGAACTGGCTGACGTAGCTGATGAGCGCTGGTATGCCGAAAACGAGGTTGGCAGTAGAGCTGTTTTGCATCGTCTTGCCGTTCAGAGTCAGACCCAGTGACAAGTCGTGCACGTTCCCCGCTTCGGCGGGAGACACGAGGAAAGGGCCCAGGGGCGCGAAGCCGTCCGCGCTCTTTCCTTTGACCCACTGGCCGCCTCGCTCCAGCTGGAACGAGCGCTCCGAATAATCGTTTACGACGAGAAACCCGGCGACGTGGTCGAGCGCGCGGGCCTCGGTGACGTATCGCGCTCGCTGTCCGATGACCACTCCGAGCTCGACTTCCCAATCCACTTTGGCGGCACCGCGGGGAATGACCAAATCGTCATAGGGACCACTGATCGCCGACGTCGCCTTCAGGAAGATCACTGGCTCCGAAGGCACCTCCATCTTGGCTTCCTTGGCGTGATCGAGATAGTTCAGGCCGATGCCAACGAGCTTCGACGGTCGCGCGATGGGAGGACCGAGTCGGACCGAGCCAGGCGCGATCTTGGGCTGAGACGGGCCGAAGGTCGCCGCCCAGCGCGCGAGACGCCTCGGCCCCTTGTTGTGAAAGAACTTCTCGTCGAAGTCTTCTCCAAAGATCGAAACGTCGATGAGAGTTCCGTTATCGAGAACCATTCCCGGCTTCTCACTGCCTGCGTCACCAAAGCGAAAAAGCCTCATTTACCTCCCTCGAGGGTCTGAAAGCTCGGTACCGAATCCCGTGGCACGACTGTCGTCCCTTCCAGGAATGGTACCGAGCTGTTCAGGGGTACGGCGAGTATTCTATACGACCCTTGCGACATCATCAGCAGCAACGTAGGGAATCGTCTGCGGTCCGCGCGGCAGGACACAGAGTGTCGCGCTCTCACCGGCTTCGTCCAGCGCGCGTCGCGCTTCTTCGGCGACATCGTCGAAGGGCTCGAAATGAGCGGCGCGAATCTCCGAGGGCGCAAGGAAGCTAGTCTTGACCATCACGCGAGCGCGTTTCTGAATCTGCGATTGTACTTGCACCTGCCATTGGTCCGCCACGGAGAAACCCGGCTCGGAGACCATCTGCAACAGCTCGTCGGGAGAGGCCCGACGCCGCAGGAGCTCGGCGTAGGTGCCGTGATCGGGAAGCCCGTCGCGGCACTCCGACGCGCAGAGTATCACCCCACCGTCTTTCACCACCTGAGCGGCGGCGGAGATGCCCTTGACGGTTTGATACAGATTTTGATCGAGAGGAAAGCCCGAGTTCGTCGTCACCACGACGTCGAAGGGAGCCTTCACCGCCCTCATGGCTTCCGTCCGGGACCGTTGGCAGGCTCTTTCGTGCTCGGCGAAGAGCTCTCCCGCGAAAGCGGCGGTGATCTGTTTCTCTCCGTTCAGAGTGACATCGAGCGCGAATTGAACCCCAGTCCTCCGGGCGATGAGACGGATGTCGTCGTGGATGGGATTGCCTTCGGTAATTCCCCATTTCGCGCGCGGATGCGCGATATGTCGCGCGTCGTGAAGCACCATCGTCGTCGAAAGCCCCGCGAGTCCGGGCGCGACCATCTTGGGCCCACCGCTGAAGCCGGCGAAGAAATGGGGCTCCACGAACCCCGTGGTGATGCGGACGTCGGCTTCGACCCAATCGCGATTGAGCCAGATGGGGACGCCGCTCGACGTCTCCCCTAAGTGCACCAGGGCCCGTGGGTCGCGGGCATCGTGATTCACGACCCGATAATGGTCGACGACTTCCCGTCCGAGCATCGAGCGGAGCTCGGCATCGCTGTTCGCACGATGCGTACCTGTGGCTACCAGAATCACGATATCGGCCGGCCGCACCTCCGGCATTGCTTCGAAGAGCGCCCGAAGCATCAGTGCGCGGGGCTGCGGCCTGGTACCGTCACAAACGGAGATGGCGACTTTCTGCCCCGGGCGGACGATCTCCGAAAGCGGGGACGAGCCGATGGGACGTTCGATTGCGGTGCGTAGCGCTCGGGAGGGATCGACGACACCGGGAGGGTAGTCCGGCTCGATGACCGTCGTGCGGTCGTCGGGAAACTCGGCCTCGACCCCGGAGTCTCCGTAGTCCAGCCGCACTCTCATGGAAGCCGCTATGTTATTGCATATCGGGATTCAGATTTCGACCACTTCCCCGAGACCTCTTTCCTCTGCTTCTTGCAGGATTCTCGCGCCCACCGAGACGTCCTGAACGGCGTTGCCGACCGATTTGAACAACGTGACCTGTCGGTCGTTCGTTCGACCCGGCCTCGAGCCCGAGACGACCTCGCCGAGCTCGGCATGAACGCTGTCCGTCGAGATGAACCCGCCGTCGCGCGCGATGATGAGGTCCCCGGCCTCGGCCCAGACCGCCTCGCGCGAATCGACGACGAGGAGCGAGCGGGCCACGGTCTCCGCGGGGATCTCCTGCATCTGAGGGGTGAATGCCCCGATGGCATTGATGTGAGCGCCTTGTTTGAGCTCGACATCGGCGAAAACTGGCTTCGACGAGGTCGTCGCGGTGCAGACGATGTCGGCCTCCCGCAGCGCGTGACCGGTGTCGGAAGCGAGCTCGATCGACTCGGGTATCGGCGCCCCAAAACTTGCCATCTCCCGGCAAAAAGTCTCCGCGGCCCCTCGACGGGCGTCGTACACGAAAACGCGCTCGATGCGCCTCGTGGTACATACGGCTTCGAGCTGAGTCCGCCCCTGCACTCCCGTTCCCAGCACGGCGACGGTGCTCGCGTCCGCTCGAGCCAGGAGGTCGGTCGCCGCACCGGATGCCGCGCCGGTGCGGAGCGCAGTCAAGTAAGTGCCGTCGAGGATCGCCGTCGGAACCCCCGTTCCCGCATCGACCAGCACGACCATCGCGTTGATGATGGGAAGCCCTCGGGCGGGATTGCCGGAGAACACGGAGACCATTTTCATTCCGAGCTCGTCAGCCTCTTCGAGATAGGCGGGCATGAACAGAGTCACTCCGTCGTGCCGCGGTACGGGTAGCTGCGTGCGGATCGGAACCCGCGCCTGCCCTCCCGAGAGCTGGGCGAAGGCTGTCTTGACGGTCTCGATCGCCTGGCCCAT
This sequence comes from Vicinamibacteria bacterium, assembly GCA_035620555.1. Lineage (NCBI taxonomy): Bacteria > Pseudomonadati > Acidobacteriota > Vicinamibacteria > Vicinamibacteria bacterium. The sequence goes on along the minus strand of DASPGQ010000597.1, from coordinate 4,920 downwards.
CGAGATGGCCTTCTTTACGGAATCTCTGGAGATGATTCGGATTTTCACGACCGGGATCCTAACCTCTTCTAGTGTTCAATGCCGTGGCGGGACCCGTAATCAATCGAGCCGCCACGGTTCGGGGCTGCTTACGGCGCGGCAGGCGCGCCGGGCTCGCTCCGCTCGCGCAGGCTGGACTGTACTTTTTCATCAGCCTGACTAGCGAGTCGACAGTCTACAGACGTCCAGATGTGATAGAAAGGGACCGACTGATGCTGAAGCTCCAGGGTGTGTTCACCGTCCTTCCGACACCGTTCGACGAAAACGGCGCCTTCGACCGCGAGAGCCTGCGCCGCGCAATCGATCTTTTCATCGAGGACGGGGTCAACGGCTTTACCGCCCTGGGTGTGACGAGCGAAGTCGCTCGCATATCCGAGCGGGAACGTAACGAGATTCTGGACGCGACGCTGGAGCTCGTCGACGGGAGGGTGCCGGTCGTCGTCGGGGCCACCGCCCCCGGGCTCGATATCTGCCTCGATTTCTGCCAAGCCGCTCAAAGGGCAGGGGCGTCCGGCGTCATGGTCAGTCCGCCGAGGATGGCCAAGCTCAATTCCGCGTACGTTCGGCGTCATTTCACCGCGATCGCCGAGAAGGTCGACCTCGCCATCGTGATACAGGATTTCCCCCCAATCTCGGGTTTCACCATGGAGCCGTCGTTGTTGGTGGACATCTGTCGCGAGATACCTTCGGCGCGGACGATAAAGCTCGAGGACCCCCCGACACCTTACAAGACGGCGCGCATTCGTGAGCTCGACGACGGCATCGGCATCGATATCTTCGGGGGCCTCGGCGGGGGCTATCTCCTCGAGGAGCTCATTGCCGGCGCCACCGGTGCGATGACCGGCTTTGCCTTCCCCAGAATTCTCGTCGAGGTCGTCTCTCGATGGAACGCCGGCCAAAGAGACGAAGCTGCCGACTACTTCTACCGCCACGTGGCGTTGATGCGGTTCGAGTTTCAGGAAGGCATCGGCATGGCCATTCGTAAGGAAATGCTGAGACGGCGCGGAGCCCTGAGACACCCGGGAGTCCGCCAGCCGGCGTCGGTACTCGATCGGCAAACGGTCGAGGCGCTCGATCGAATCTTGAAGTGGCTGAAGCTGGAATGAGATCTAATCGATCGGCAAGGGTGGATCGGCCAACCCTCGGCCCTCGCCGCGCTTTCCCGGGGCCCGCATGAGCGCTCTCGACAAGCTCATCGCTACTACCCTTCCGGTCGTGCCCAAGCCGCTCGTGCGGGTATTCGCTCAGCCTTATGTTGCGGGCGAGACGCTCGAGGATCAGATCCGGGTGATCCAGGCGATGAATGCCCAGGGCTTCATGGTGGCGAGCGGCATCCTGGGTGAGTTCGTCACCCGGAGGGAGGAGTCGGAACGAGCGGTACGCGACTATATGGAACTGCTCGACCGGATTGCGGCCCTCGGCCTCGACAGCAACATCCACGTGAAGCCGACTCACCTGGGCCTGAAGCTCGACCGGGATTTCTGTTACGAGAATGTACGCGCGATCCTCGGTCACGCCAAAAAGCATCGCAACTTCGTCCGGATGGACATGGAGGACTCGCCCTGCATCGACGACACACTGTGGCTGTACTTTCGACTGCGGGAGCATCACGACAACGTCGGATGCGTGATTCAGTCGAGGATGCGTCGGAGCCTCGACGACGTGCGGAAGCTCGGCGAAGCCAAGGCGAACGTCCGGCTTTGTAAGGGAGTCTATCTCGAGCCACGACAGGTCGCGTACACCGACCCCCGGATCATCCAGAAGAACTACGCGCTGCTGCTCGACCGGCTCTTGAGCGCAGGCTGCTACGTCGGGATCGCCACCCATGACGAGGTGTTGATCTGGGATGCCTACCGCATCATCGAAAGGCTCGGGCTCGGGCCAAGCCAATACGAGTTCCAGATGCTGCACGGCGTCGAGCCGGGACTTCGTCGGCTCGTCCGCGACGCGGGCCACCGCCTCCGTGTCGCCGTTCCCTATGGACCGAACTGGTACCCTTACTCCGTTCGCCGCCTGAAAAAGAACCCCGCCATCGCCGGCTACGTGCTCAAGGCGGTTTTCTCGCGAAACAGCAAGTGACGGCCTGAGCGCCGGACATCCTGGTCTCCCGCGTTGGCCGAAGGGTCATTCATTGTCATACTATTCGGCGCCATGGTGCTGGTGCTCAAGGAAAGCGACGTTCGAAGTGTTCTGACGATGAAGGAGGGGGTCCGCCTCGTCGAGGAGGGTTTTCGTCATTATGCCGAGGGACGCACGACGCTCGCTCCCCGGATGGTCATGAAGCTCGAGGGAGACGCGGGCAACTTCCGGATCATGGCGGCCATCGTGCCCGACATGGGGGGATTCGGTCTCAAGACCCTCACCGGAACACCGGGTCGACGCGCCCCCGAGAGCACGTACTTCGTCATCCTCTACTTCGACGTGGAGACCGGCAGCCTTCGAGCCATGATTCCCGCAACGCACATCACCGGGGTTCGAACCGGTGCCGCGAGCGGAGTGGCCACCCGATACCTGGCCAGGACCAACGCAAAGACTCTGGGGCTGTTCGGGGCCGGCTTCCAGGGACGTAATCAGGTCGCCGCGATCCGGGAGGTCCGCGATATCGAGCGGGTGAAGATCTTCGACGTCGTCCGCGGGCCGGCCGAAGCGCTCGCGCGACAACTGCGGGGCGAAGGCTTGGAAGCCATCGTGACCGAGAGTGCCGAAGAGACGGTACGCGGTTGCGACATCGTCGCGTCGGCCACCACGGCGAACCAGCCTCCTATCCGGGGCGAATGGCTCGAGCCAGGCTCCCATGTCAATGCCGTCGGGGCGAACGCCCCGGCGAAGCGCGAAGTCGACGCCGAGGCCTTCTTGCGCGCTCGAGTGGTCGTCGACTTCCGGGAGCAGGTGCTCCAGGAGGCGGGCGATCTCATCGAGGCCCTTCGCTCCGGCGATTTCTCCGAAGACAGCATTCACGCCGAGCTCGGGGATATCGTCGTCGGCCGAAAGAAGGGCCGCGAGACCGAGGAGCAAGTCACCCTCTTCAAATCCGTGGGCGTCGCTATCGAGGACATCGCCGTGGCCGCGTTCGTGTACGAAGAAGCAACAAAACGCGGACTCGGAATGAAAGTCGAACTCCAGTCGTAGGGACGTTCCATGCGCTTCTCGAGCATGGTCACCGCGATCGACCTTCACGCCGGCGGCGAGCCGGGCCGGGTCATTACCGGGGGCGTTATGGATGTCCCCGGCAAGAGCATGTTCGAGAAGGCTCGCTATTTGGCGACCGAGGCCGACGAGTTGCGCCGGCGCATGCTTCGGGAGCCACGCGGCTACCCGGCGGCCAACTGCAACCTCCTTCTTCCCCCAACCCGCCCCGAGGCCGACGCGGGTTTCGTGATCATGGAGCAGGTCGAATATCCGCCGATGTCGGGAACGAACACGATCTGCGTCGTCACGGCTCTCCTCGAGACTGGAATCCTGGAAGCGAAGGAACCGACGACGGAGCTGACTCTGGAGACGCCCGCGGGCCTGATCCACGTTCGCGCCGAGGTGTCTTTGGGGAAGGTGAAGAACGTCACGTTCGAGAACGTTCCCGCCTTCGCCGTCCATCTCGACACGCCCATCGAGGTGCCCGAGCTCGGGACGGTGACGGTGGACGTCGCCTGGGGCGGCATGTTCTACGTTATCGCCGACGCCGGCCCCCTGGGGGTGCGGCTCGTGCCCGAGGAGGGCCGGGAGATCGTTCGTGTGGGGGAGATGGTGAAGCAAGCCGCGCGGGAGCAGCTCGAGGTGGTGCATCCCGATAACCCCGAGATCCGGGGCGTCACGATCGCGGAGCTCACGGGTCCGGCAACGCATCCCGAAGCCCATTCGAAGAATGCCGTGGTGGTGTCGACGGGTGAGCTCGACTGGGGCCGCCCCTCCAGCTGGACCGGAGCCCTGGACCGCTCCCCTTGTGGAACCGGGACCTGCGCTCGCATGGCAGCGCTCCATGCCAGGGGAAAGCTGTCACTCGACCAAGACTTCGTGCACGAGGGGATTCTCGGCACGGTGTTCACCGGGCGGCTCGTAAGAGAAACCCAGGTCGGCGGCTACGCGGCCGTCGTCCCAACCTTGACCGGAAGTGCCTGGATTACCGGAATCGCACAGTATGTCGTGGACCCGGAGGATCCGTTCCCGAACGGTTTCACCGTAGGCGACATCTGGGGAAGGATGGAATGAGCAAAGCCAACGAAGAGTTCACGTCCCGCTGGGGCATCCTGATGACGGCCATCGGAATGGCGGTGGGAACGGGGAACATCTGGCGTTTTCCGCGCGTGGCCGCGGCCTATGGAGGAGGGTCTTTTCTGATTCCCTGGGTCGTTTTTCTGTTCGCCTGGGCTATTCCACTTCTGATCGCGGAGTTCGCTTTCGGCAAGACCACGCGTCGGGGGCCGGCGGGAGCAATCGGTCAACTCGTCGACAAGCGCTTCAACTGGCTCGGAGTGTTCGTCGGCCTCGTCACCTGCTTCATCATGTTCTACTACTCGGTCGTCACCGGCTGGTGTATTCGCTACTTCGTGGCGACGATCTCGACTCCATTGTTCTCGGTGAACGCGGAAGAATACTGGAACCGCTTCACGACTCATCCGGTGGAGCCGGTCGTCTTTCATGCCGTCGCCATGCTCGCGGGCTGCTTCATTATTTATCGAGGGGTGGTGCGGGGTATCGAGCGAACGAACCGTATCTTGATCCCGTTGCTGTTTCTGCTCCTCGTCGTCGCAACCTTGCGGGCGGTTACGCTTCCCGGCGCGAGCCGCGGCCTCGCCTACCTCTTCACCCCCAATTGGAGCGAGCTCCTGAACTATCAAGTCTGGCTCGCGGCGCTAACGCAATGCGCCTGGAGCACCGGAGCGGGGT
>DASPGQ010000596.1 GCA_035620555.1 Vicinamibacteria bacterium | reverse complement strand
AATCTTGTACGTGTCGTCTCAGACGGGGTGCCGATCCGAGAACATCGTTCCCGGGGAAGTCATGGACGAACCGGACGATCCCAAAACGACGGGGAAGACCGTGGCCCGATGGGTCGTGGCGAATCGCGGAGATTTTCACGGACCGCAGGGTCTTCCCATCTTCAAGCCGCCCTACAGTCGGATCACCGCCATCGACATGAATACGGGCGAGCATTTGTGGATGATCCCGAACGGGGACACTCCCAAGTTCATCGAGAGCCATCCGGCCTTGAAGGGCGTGGATATTCCCAGCACCGGAGTGCTTTCCCATCCCAATACACTGGTCACCAAGACCCTGCTGATCCACGCCGAGGGCTCGGGGGGACAGCCGGTCCTTCGTGCCGTGGACAAGAAGACCGGGGCACGCCTCGGCGTCGTCGAGATACCCGCCCCCGGTCAATACGGCATGATGACCTATCTGCACGAGGGCCGGCAGTACATCGTGGTTCAGATTATGGGGAGGACCCTCCCGGGGTCGCTCGTAGCGCTCCGTCTCCCGTTGCAGCAATAGAAGGGAAGGGTGATGTGAGAAGAACCGCGTTCACGGCATCGCCGTCGCGCTCCGAATGGCCACGCTCAGGCCCATGGCGATGTTGAGGCAGGCGTGGGCGAGCCACGGACCCAGGATGGAGCCCGAGCGGATTCGAGCCCAGCCCACGAAGAGCGCCCCCAAGAAGACCGCGGGAAGAACCAGCCACATCTCAGGCATGATGAACAACAACAGCAGATGTGGCACGAGAAAGACGAGAGCCTGCATGAGATTCGCCCATCTCATGGCAAATCTTCGTGACAGGCTCCCGGCGATCAGACCTCGGAAAAGAAACTCCTCGGCAAATCCTGTCTTGACGACACCGTAGAGGAGCGACATCGCGACGGCCTTCCTCCCGAGCCCCATGCCCGCGAACGGACGCCATGCCGAGCCTTCGCGGAGGAGCTCCTGAAGCGGGGGTGGCCAGACGACGAGAGCCGAAACGACCAGGAGAGCGAACACCGCGCAGTAACCGATGTATCGCGTCTCGCCAACGGTCAAGCCGCAACGAATCAGAATCTCTCTAGCGCCTCGTTTGTGCCGTGCCTTGTGGTAAGCGAAGTAGCCGAGTAAGGGCAGGGCTGCGAGCACCAGAACATTCAAAACGGCGGACAATGCCGCGTCGATCAGCAATGTCGGCCGGCTCCGATGTACCCCACGCTTCCCGGCTTACCCTTCCGATCCCACCACCTCAGCACGCGCAAGGCACGGAGAGTATTCCAGCGGCTCGGCGCTCCCAGGCGCTCGAGCTCGAAGTAGGTCTTCCCTTTGTACGAGTGTTGTAGCGTCCAGCGGCCGTCCTTGTCCCGGGCGCCGCGGACGATGTCGATCGCTTCGGAGAGGCGCGGGTCGCGAGGCGCATCGACGGCCTGGAAGTAGTCGAGGGCGCGCAGGACGTCGTAGTGCCACCGCGGTGGGAAAGAGAAGCGGATGAATACGGGCTTGATGATCTCGCCGGTACGGTGGGAGCGAAACAACCGGTGGACCAGTAGGAACTCGCGTCCGCGGCGCTGTGCGGACCGCACCGCTCGCACCATCCGTCCGCGCTTCCGCTCATACAGCCGCAGACCTTCGAGAGCGCTGATGGTCGTATGCACCGAAGCGTGAGTCGCCCCGCGAGGGCGGCGGCAATTCCAACCGCCGTCGGGCATTTGCTGCTCTAGCAGATGCCCGGCAATGATGTCGAGGCGGTCGTCGTCGGTGTCGAAGTAGGAAAGAATGGACAGGATCATCCCCGTGATGCAGGTTTCGCTCTGGCCCCGCCATCCGTAGTTGATGCCGCCGTCGCGCTGGAGCCCGTTGTCGAGAAGGAGCGCACAAGCCTTTCGTGCCTGCCGGTTTCTGGGTGCCAGCCCCAAGTCCCGGAGCAACAGCATCGTGTAGGTCGTCGAGATCCACTTAGGCGAATAGAGTCCGGTGTCCGACGACTGACCACCAGCCCACCTGCCGTCGGCGTCTTGCTGTGCGAGGAGACGGGCGCCCCATCCGTCCTTCGCGACCTTCCTCCGTTCTCGCTCGATCGTACGTTCGGCGGCTCCGACGAGATCTCTCAGAGTCTGCCAGCGAATCGCCGGATCTCCGTCGAGAAGCCAGGGAATCACCTCTTCGGGCCGAATCGAAGTCGTTCCTCGTGTCCCGAGGCCTGAAGGCGACGACATTATCGGTCATTCTAAGACATCCACCCGGGTGTTGGTGTCAATCGAGCGCCAGAGCAATGGCCTCTTCGAGTGAAAGGCGGGCCCCTTCCCCCCAGAGGAATCGCAGGCGTTCGGGCGGCAAAGCGTTCCGCAGGGCTGAGATCGCTCGCTCGTAGTCGGGCCGATAGATCGCGAGCACCGATGCGCCGATATCTCGACGTAGTGCTTCTCCGGCGCCGAGGAGACGCGCCGCCGTCTCGTGAACGCCGGTGACGGCAAGGACGGCCGCGAGAGTCTCGAGGCTCCGTGACAAGAACCATTTCTCCGAAAGACGCGCCTGAACATCGACGCTTTCTCGAAGCAACGCCCGCGCCTCGTCGTGCCGGTTCTCGCGGAACGCTACGATCCCAAGGTTGCGTAGACCTAAGGCGAGCACCCAGTCGTCCCGGGATTGACGGGCGATCGAGACGCTTTCCTCGAGGAACCCCCGGGCCTCTCGGTATCTCACTTCCGCAAGCGCGACGATGCCCCGGCTCGCGAGTGACGTCGCGAGCCCGAACGAGTCGGCGGCGGCGTTCCGAGCGTGGGCGACCGCTCGATCGGTGGCGTGTCTTGCGGCTCCGAGATCCCCGCCTCCAAGGAGAGTCATCCCGTGAAACTGGAGAGCCATCGCCCGTCCGGAGTCGTCCTCGAGCTCACCGAAAAGCCTCGCGCTCTCCCCGAGGTACGTACGTGCCTCCGCTTCGCCGCCTCCGGTCCAGGCGAGAATCCCCGTTGCCATGAGACAGGTCGCCCGGTCATGCCCGGGCGCCGCGTCCGTCCCGAGGAGAAGCTGTTCGAGCCAGGACCGGCCCTCCGACCATCGACCCTCGAAGAACCAGAACCAGAACAGCGACGCCCCGAGAGCGAGAGCTCGAAGATCGTCGGTTCGCGATGTCGCGTGAGACAAGGCTGCCGAAAGATTTCCGCTCTCGGCGCGCAACCGCGCAAGCGTCTCCCGTCTTCCTCCGCCGCGCAGATGGGGCTCGGCCTCCTTCGCAATCGCGACAAAGTGGTCGATAAATCGATCCCGAACCGACGCCAGATGACCCTCCTTCTCGAGCTTTTCTCGTGCGTACTGACGGACGGTCTCGAGAAGTCGGTACCGTCCTTCACGGTCGAGCTGTACGAGTGATTTGGCGACCAGACGAGATAGCGTCTCGAGTATCCGCTCGCGAGTCAGGATCGTGTCGACACCGATGACCTCGGCGCTCTCCAGGGTGAAGCCTCCGGCAAAGAGCGAGAGCCGGCGGAAGAGCCTCCTCTCCTCGTCGGTTAGCAGGTCGAAGCTCCAATCGATCATCGCCCGCAGGGTCCGGTGGCGAGATGCGCCTCCGCGAACGCCGTTTCCCAGGACGCGAAAGCGGTCTTCCATGCGTTCGACCAGGAGCTCGAGAGTGAGCACCTGGAGCCTGGAAGCGGCGAGCTCGATCGCCAGAGGAATGCCGTCAAGCCGACGGCATATCTCGGAGATCAAAGGGGCGTTCTCCTGTGTTTCGGCGAAGTCGGTGCGCGCGGCTTTGGCTCGTGCGACGAACAACCGCTCCGACTCGTCTGCCGACAGCGGGGGAACGGCGAAGGTTACCTCTCCGTCGACTTTCAAGGCCTCTCGGCTCGTCGCCAGAATCCGCAAGCCGGGTGCGGAACGAAGGAGCCGATGACCGAGGAGCGCTACCGATTCCACGAGATGCTCGCAGTTGTCGAGCAAGAGCAACGATTCGCGCCCGGCGAATCGCCGGGCGATCAGATCCTCGACGCTTGCACCCGGCTGCTCGACGACACCGAGCGAAGAGGCCACGGCGGAGGCGACGGCATGCGGGGCGCTCACGTCAGCGAGTTCCACCCAATGAACCTCGGCGGGTTGCTCCAACAGACGGGCCGCTTCGAGCGCGAGCCGGGTCTTACCGCACCCGCCGGTGCCCGTCAGCGTGAGAAGGCGAGCGCCACCAAAGAGGTTGGTAATCTCCACGAGCTCGCGATCTCTTCCCACGAAGCTCGTGAGCGCAGCGGGAAGCGAGCCGCGGGAGACCGGAGCGATGAACCGATAGCCGCGCCGTTGCGCTGTCTCGATGAAACGAGGACTCGAGGCGTGGTCTCCCAGGGCCGCACGCAGCTCCCGGATGCACACTTTCAAGACGGTATCGGAGACCGAGGTATCCGGCCAAACCGCTTCCAGCAGCTCCTCCTTGGGGACGAGCCTGCCGCGACGACTCAGAAGATGGCCGAGCACCGCGAGGCTCTTTGGCCGTAGCGGAACGGGCTCCCCTCCTCGCCAGAGTCGGCCCTCGGCATGGTCGAGCTCGAACCGTCCGAATCGCACGCGCCCCTCAGAACTCATCATTCGAACCGAAATTGAACCTTTCCGATATGACTTCCCTTGGACCGGTTGGCTATTGTCGTCCACGAGTAAGTGCCGGCAAAACGGCATGGGAGGCGAAAACATGTTGCGTACGAAACTTTGCGATCTTCTTGGAATCGAGCATCCGGTTTTTCTCGCCCCGATGGGGCCGGACATCTCCGGTCCCGAACTCGTCGCCGCGGTGAGCGAGGCGGGTGGGCTCGGTATTCTTCAAAGCCAGCTCAGTCCTCCCGACCATCTTCGCGAGCAGATCCGTCAGATCCGTGCGCGAACGACGAAGCCGTTCGCAGTCAGCTTCCTCCTGCACTTCCCTCACGAAGACGCGGTGCGCGTCTGTCTCGAAGAAAGGGTTCGCGCCGTTTCCTTCTTCTGGGGTCCACCCTCGCCACTCACAGAGACCATCCACAGCGCTGGCTCTCTCGTGATCCACCAGGTGGGCTCGGTGGAGGCCGCGCGTAGAATGGCGGACGCTGGAGTGGACGTCGTGATCGCGCAGGGAGTCGAAGCTGGGGGCCATGTGGAAGGAGAAGTCTCCACGATGGCTCTCGTCCCGCGAGTCGTCGATTCCATCGCGCCCGCGCCCGTTGCGGCCGCGGGCGGGATCGCCGACGGCCGGGGTCTCGCGGCCGCACTTGCCCTGGGCGCGCAAGCCGCCGTCCTCGGGACGCGATTCCTGGCCACCCCGGAGTCTCACGCTCATCCTTTTTACAAACAAAAGGTTCTCGCGGCCACCGAAGCGCACACGGTGCGGACCACGCTTTTCGGCCATGGCTGGCCGAATGCGCCTCACCGCACGCTTCGCACGGCGTTCGTCGAGGAGTGGTTGGGGAGCGAAGCGCGAGGGAGCGAATCGCGGCCCGACGAGCCGGTCGTCGGGGAAGCTCGCATCGCCGGCCACACACTTCCGCTGCTGCGCTTCATGGGGTTCCCCCCGAACGCCGAGGTGACGGGAGACATCGCGTCGATGAGTCTCCTCGCCGGCCAGAGCGCCGGGCTCGTCTCCGATCTCATGCCTGCGGCAGAGGTCGTGCGCGACCTCGTTGTGAATGCCAGCGACTTACTCGGGCGACTCGCCAGGTTGTGACGTCGCCGATGCGTCTCAAGCGTCGGCGGTTCAGCGACTCTTCATCAGCCTGCTGAGTGCTCAATGCCGTGGCGGGACCCGTAATCGATCGTGCCGCCCCGGCTCGGGCTGCTTACGGCGCGGCAATTATTCGCACTGCGTGCTCACATCTCATATCTTCGAAGCAGCCCGAATGCGGACGATTGCGCCGGGCTCGCTCCGCTCGCGCAGGGTGGGCTGAGTATTCCATCACCCTGATAGTAATGCCGAGATGTGCGCGGCGACTGCCTTGGCGAGCCCATCCACGTTATAACCGCCCTCGAGGAGCGACACGATTCGGCCGTCGCAATGACGCCTCGCGACGTCCATCGCCGTGCGGGTCATCCTGGCGAAGGCGTCGTCGGTGACGTCGAAGCAGCCGAGGAGATCCTCGCGCCGACTATCGAAGCCCGCCGAAATGATGATGAAGTCGGGCTCGAACTTCTCCGCGCTGGGAAGGAGCTTCCTGTCCCACGCGTCGAGCATGTCTTTGTCGCGCGAGTGGCACTCGAGGTGCACGTTGATGTTGAGCCCGCTTCCCTCGCCCGCGCCGGTGAGAGCAGGGTCGCCCGTTCCTGGATAGGCGTGCCAGTCGTGGCTCGAGAAAAACAGAACCGTGGGGTCGTCGTAGAAGGCGTTTTGGGTCGCGTTTCCGTGGTGGTAGTCCCAGTCGATGATGAGCACCTTCTCGTGGCCGAGAGATTGGGCGTATTTCGTGGCGATGGCCGCGTTGCTGTAGTAGCAGAACCCCTCTTCCTCGCCCGTGTTGTTGGCATGGTGGCCCGGGGGTCTCAAAGCGCAAAAAGCGTTCGACACCGTTTTTTCCGAGACTGCTTTGATGGCGGCAAGGGCCCCTCCAACGGCGGCTTCGGCAACTTTTCCCGTGGTAGGCAGGCGCTCGATCCCAGCAACGTGCTGCGGCCGATGGTGCGCGGCGATGTGCGGCATGGGCTCGGTCATGCGCCGGATCTTGGTGACCTCGGTCTCGAGACCCTGCTGCTTCAACTCCTCGAGGATGCGACGGAGCCTCTTCGGAGACTCCACGTGATCCGGTCGGATGACGTGTGTCAAATAGATCTCATCGTAGACGAAACCCGTTGTTCGCTTCGTTTCTTCACTCATGGCCATCGAGCCCCATCCCAGCGCGGCAAGCCCCCGCGCGCCGTCCAGAACGAAGTCCCGCCTCGTCTTCATCGTGGCCCTCCCGGAAGCGCTCGTCGACACTATGACATGTAGGCACCTTCGATCAAACGTAAGCGCGGTCCAGGCGGTCGAAACCGAGGCTTTCGCCGAGCTCACGGATGCGGAGGCGCGCTCGCATGGGCCAGCGGCGAACGAGGTCGACGAGCTCGTTCAGTCGGGGCTCGGCCACGAAATCGACCGGAAGTCCGGCCGCTCTTTCTCCCGCCTTCTTCGTCTTGTAGTGTGTCAGGCTACGCCACGCCAGATAGGCGAGGAGAAGATTCGGTCCGGGAACGAGACTCAATGGAACGGCGACGGGAATCGCGGCGGTGTTCACGACCATCCATTTTTTGTGTTTCGCGATCTCGCTTTCGACCAGGTCATCGAAGATACCCCGGGCGTTCGCGGCGGACAACGAGGACGGATACAGGACACGCACACGCTCGAGAGCACCGAGCGATTGCAGCAAGAGCTCTTTTTGTCGGCGGCTCCACGTCACTCGGTGGAAGCCTTTTCGCAGGAGAGCGACGAGCCGTTTCCCCGTGGAATCCGAGCCGGTGCCGGGCTCGCGGTCCTCGAAAGCCGTACCGAGCTCACCGGCGTAGAGAAAATAATGACCGGCCCGTGTGGGAAGAAGGTAAACGTCCACCTTGCTTGGTGTTACGCCTCGACGGCGTCGATGGTTCATGAATCCCATCGACGAAGGTGCAGTTCCTCCTCTATGATGTCGTCCGGACGGCCGCTGCGCTCAGTGTTGTATGTCGAGGTCTCCTATGCGTTTCGTCTCGATCGTCGTGATGGCATTCGGCTCGGTCATCGCCTGTGCGCCCGAAGCCCCCGCTCCGGAGGAAACGTCGCCTTCGCGCTGGCTCAAGGGGAACCTCCATACCCACTCTTTTTGGAGTGACGGCGACGACTATCCGGAGCCCATCCTCGAAGGCTACAAGGAGCGGGGCTACGACTTCGTCGCTCTGTCGGAGCACAACATCCTCGCCGAGGGTGAACGCTGGATCGACGTGGAGAGTCACGGCGGTGTCGAGCTGCTCGAGAGATATCGTCACCAGTTCGGCGACGAGTGGGTCGAGACCAGAGAAGAGGACGGGACGCTCGTCGTACGACTCAAGACGCTCGCGGAGTACCGCACTCTATTCGAGGAGGAAGAGCGATTCCTCGTCCTCGAGGGTGAAGAGATCACCGACGGCTTCGAGGCGAAACCCGTGCACGTCAACGCCACGAACCTGCGGGAGCTCATCACGCCCCAGGGCGGTGGCAGCGTGGCCGAGGTCATGCAGAACAACGTAGACGCCGTGCTCGAACAGCGGAAGCGTACCGGCCGGCTCATGTTCCCTCATATCAACCATCCCAACTTTGGCTGGGCCGTCAAGGTCGAGGATTTGATCGCGCTCGAGGGAGAGAAGTTCTTCGAGGTCTATAACGGCCATCCTCTGGTCCACAACGAGGGCGATGACCTCCGGCCGAGCACCGAGCGCATGTGGGACATTCTGCTCGCGGAGCGTCTTTCGCAGGGAAGGGAGGTCCTGTACGGCGTCGCCGTCGACGATTCCCACAATTACCACGAGCTCGACTCGGAGCATTCGAATCCGTTTCGCGGCTGGGTGATGGCGCGCGCGGCGAGCTTGACCCCCGGGGCCATCATCGAGGCGATGGAACGCGGTGACTTCTATGGGTCCTCGGGTGTCCAGCTCGACGACGTGCGGGTGGGCAACACGGAGATCTCTATCGCCATTCGTGGTGAGGAGGGTGTCGCCTACACGACTCGGTTCATCGGGACGCGGCGAGGTTATGACCGCTCGACCGAAGCGGTTCGAGGAGACGACGCTTCGGTGCTATATCGCTACAGCGACGACATCGGGGAAATCTTGGACGAAGTCCTGGGGAATCGACCCTCCTACACATTCAAGGGCGACGAAATCTACGTCCGCGCCAAGATCGTCTCGTCGAAGCTCAAGGAGAATCCCTATCGAGAAGGCGAGCACGAATCGGCTTGGGTGCAACCGGTGGTGTTACACCGCGAGTAGCCCGGTTTCCGGTTACTTCATGAATCGCTCTTCGAGCAGGGCGTAGACGGCGCGCAAACCCATGGCTTCTCCGCCTTCGGGCCGTCCCGGCCGCGAAGACTGGTTCCACGCCATGAGGTCGATGTGGGCCCAGGGGATCCCGTCGCCGACGAACTCCCGCAGGAAGAGGGCGGCGGTAATCGCGCCTCCCAGAGGCGCCTCGGGTGCGTTCGTGATATCCGCGACCTTGCTGTCGATGAGCTTGCGATAGGGCTCGAAAAGAGGCATCCGCCAGAGCGGGTCAGACTCGCTGGCGGCGCAGGCGAGAAGAGCGGAAGCCAACTCGTCGTCGTTGGAGAAGAGTGCGGGAAGCTCGGCCCCCAGGGCGATGCGCGCGGCTCCGGTGAGAGTGGCGAAGTCGATGAGTAGCGCCGGTGACTCGCCGGAAGCTTCGGCGAGGGCGTCGGCGAGGATGACCCGTCCTTCGGCGTCGGTGTTACCGATCTCGATCGTGAGGCCTTTGCGCGTGGGAACGACGTCGAGCGGCCTCATGGCCGAGCCGGATACCGCGTTCTCGACGGCGGGAATCAGTACTCGGAGCCGCACGGGAAGCTTCGCTTTCATGACCATCGCGGCGACGCCGAGAACGTGGGCGGCCCCGCCCATGTCTTTCTTCATGAGCTTCATGTTGGTCGCGGGTTTCAAGTCGAGGCCCCCGCTGTCGAAGCACACCCCCTTGCCGACGAGGGTCACCTTGGGATGCGAGGCGCTGCCCCAACTGATATCGATGAGACGAGGCGCGCGGTTCGGGGCCGCGGCCCGGCCGACGGCATGGACTGCGGGATAGTTCTTTTCGAGAAGTTCGTCTCCGACGATAAGGTGAAAGGAAGCCTCGTTGTCGCTTGCGAGCTGCTCGGCGGCTTCGGCGAGCTCCCCGGGCCCGAGGTCGGACGCCGGCCGGTTGATGAGATCGCGCACGAGCGCCGTCGCCTCCGCCATGGCAGTGACACGCGGCCGATTGCTGGCTTCCGGCCACTCGAGAGAAGAGGGCGTTGCCTCTTTTTTCGACCGCATTCGGTCGAAGCGATAGGTGCCGAGGGCCCAACCGAGCGCCGCGGCGTCGGCTTCCTTGGGCGAGTGCGGTCTTTCGATGCGATACGTTCCCCGAGGAAGCTCGAGGGGAAGTCCCGCCCAGTCCCAGGGACTCGGCTCGCTCACGCCAAGAAGCGCGATCTCGATCTCGCCGTTCCTCCCGGGGACGAGCAAGCTCTTGCCTGGCGCCGCATCGAACGATGTCGCCTCGATCCAGCGCTGAGCGATCGCACCCGCCCGCGCCCGCCAGGACGGCAGTTCCTTTTTTTCGATCGGCTGGATCGGAATCGCTGGGCCAACTGGATCGATGAGGTAACGGGAGCTCATGGAATCCTTTCGAAACGGGATCGGTAGAAGGCGAGCTCGGCGATGGATGCCTGCACGTCGTAATAGGCATCATGCTTGTCGCCCGATACGGCGTCTCGACCCCGGTAGAACTTCTGGATGCCATCGGCACGGCCGAGCTTTTCGAACTTCTGTTCTCGATAGTGGAACAGCCACTCGATCTTGAAAGAAGTGACGTCGAGATGGCGATAGTTCAAACGCGAGACGAATCGCGGCAGGTATTTTCGCGCGAGAAAATAATCGGCGTAGATGCTGTTGCCAGAAAGCACCGGTCGTTGGCGCACATCTTCCGCGTGTGATTCGGGAAAGCAGTCGAGGTACGAGGCCAGAAAGCCATCGAGCTCTCTCACCGGCCGGCCATGGAGGCGACACGATTCGAGAAGCGGTTGATAGTTCTCCTTGACGTGATCCGAGATCCGCTCCGATGGCGGGAGGGTCGCGACGGCGGAAAAACCGTCGGCGCGAAGAAGCTCGTCCGGGATCTCCGCCGGTCTCTGGGGAAGCGGACTCAGATCGTCGCCGGTCACGATGAGCGCGATCTGCAGAATCTCGGCTCGCTCGAGCTCGAGCATGGTGTACTCGGTATCGAACCAGCAGTAGAGGAAACGTGGCGTGGTCAATATCAGCGATGGGGTGTGTTCATCGTGATGACGACAGCCGAGATCGCCATTCCCGCGATCCCTACCCAGAGCATCGGGCTCGCGCGAAGCTCGCCGCCGGAGCTCCAAACGGTGTAGAGAGCCGTGACCGTCACGGCGCCTCCGAACACGATCGGCATGACCGCGTGGGGAATGCGAGCCCCGCCGTTGAACATGCAGAGCGTCAGGCTGAGGGCGCCGATTGCTCCGAGAGTGCCGGCGGCCACACCCCAGAATCCACCGCTACCAATCGTTTCGAAGCTATCTCCCTTGTACCACATGCCGAGAAGCCCCCCAGCGATCGCGATGACCAGGTAGGCGAAACCGATGCCGACGTAAGGCTTGAACGGAGAGAGATCCGTAGCATCCGCCAGTCGTGCCTTTCCCAGAGTGGGTCCGTAGAGCCCCCAGCACACGGCGGTTCCCAGGGCGAACAGGAACGGGAGGTAGTCTCTCATTTGTGCTCCTTCGAGAGGTCATTCTATCTCAGGCGGATTAGCGTTCCGTTCGATTCCCACACCCAGCACGGCGCGCCCTCGGGTCTTATCGGAGATGGAGCGGCGCAGCGGCTCGATTCGGTCCTCGTTGAGATCGAGCGAGATGACGACCTCCTCGCCGTACTCGACGTTCTTGGGCGTCAGAGACATCTCATCGAGAGCCCGCCTCACCTGTTTCTCGTCTTCGAAGGACGAGACGATGGTCGCCGATCGAGTCGCCGTCTTTTCCCGAAGCCTGGTGGCATCCAGTGCGGCGCTCGCCGCGGCCGAGTACGCTCGGTGAAGCCCTCCCGCCCCCAGCTTGACCCCTCCGAAATAGCGGACGACGACGAGAAGCACGTCGCCCACGTTGCGTCTCGTGAGCACGTTCAGGATCGGCTTTCCCGCAGTTCCCGAGGGCTCGCCCGCATCGTCGAAACGCACCGTGGGACTGGACTCCGGATCTCCCAGGACGCACGCCCAGCAATGGTGGGTCGCATCCTCGAGCTCCCCGCGTATTTTTCGCCGTGCCGACGACACCTCCGCCGCAGATGTGACGTGACGGACGATGCCGATGAATCGGCTTCGCTTGATCCGAAGCTCGGCGCGCCCTTCACCTTCCGGCGCGAGGTACGTCAAGAATCGGTGGGCTCGACGGCGCTGAGGATTCCGGCGAGCGCTTCGTTCAGCTCCTGGCGCATCACGGGTCCGTCGCCGCGGAAATGACCCATCCGCACGATGACGAGATCGTGGCTGGGCACCACGAACGTCCGCTGTCCGCCCGCTCCCGCCATGAAGTAAGCGTCGCGGGGAAGCGAATATTCACCGGTGCCGTTAACCCAGAACAGACCGCCGTAGACGGGCTCTTTCCATCCGGGCGCCGGGGTCGACACGAACTCGGCCCAACCCTCGGGCAGGAGTCGTTCGCCGAGCCACACGCCGTCGTTCAGGTAAAGAAGACCGAGCCGGGCCCAGTTGCGCGCCGTTCCGTAATCGTACCCGGTGAGGAGAAAGTTGCCGTAGGGGTCCGGCTCGAGCACTTGTTCGCGAATGCCGATCTTGTCGAAGAGCGCCTTTTGCGGCCAACGTAAGTAGTTCTCGCCCGCCTCGGTCACCGTTCGTTTCACGATGTAGCCGAGCGTGAGTGGATCGGAGTTTCGATATCGGCCCTCCGTCCCCGGGGGAAACTGCAGGGGCTTCGAGTAAGAGTGCTCGAAAGCATCCACGGCACCGGTATAAATGAACATGTGGTCGGGATAACCCATTTCCGGGGTGTAGTCCGGATCGCGCGGCGCGGTGAAGTGAAGCCCGCCCGACATGTTCATGAGGTCGCGGATCGTGATCTCGCGTCGGGGATCGCCTTCCTCTTGCCATGCGGGGACCGGGGCCGGATCGTCGAGGCCGAAATGGCCCTCGCGGACCAGGAGCCCGACGAGGGTCGCCGTGAGGCTCTTGCCCATGGACCAGCTCTCGAGCTGCATGTCTTTGTGCGCGCCCTGCGCGTAGCGCTCGGCGACGATCTGGCCTTTGTGGACCACGACCATCGCCGCGGTCATGCTCTCCGGGTTCTGAAACGCGAGCTCGACGGCTTTATCCAGCTTCTCTCGATCGACTCCCTCCGGCAGGGAATCGGGGAGCGCGTCGCCCATCGGCCAATCCTGAGCTCCGGCGTCGGGAAGGCTGGTCTCGACGGTGACGGGCTCGAAGTAAACGCCATCCGCACCTTCGGGGACGATGACGCAGCCCTGGTCGCCCAAATAGCGCGCCTCCCGCGTGAGCGAGTCCCCGAGTGTTACGCTTACGCGCTTCGCCTCGCGGTTCACGGAGATGTCGGTCACGCGCTCGCGATCTTTGTCGGGTACGAGGAAGTATCCACTCTCATATTTCGCTTTCTCGATGTCCCGTCCCGAAACGAAGACCGCGGAGCAGAGCACTTTGGCGTAGCCGGCAATTCCCAGGCTCTCTGGGGTCGTATCGGGAGCGTAGGGAACCTCCGGTGCGTTCTGAAACTCCTGAGAAGCGGGCTCTTCCTCAGTCGCCGGCGCACAGCCGATCCAGGTCGCGAATCCGAGTATAGCCAGTGGTTTTCTCATCGCTTCCACCTCGCGTGGGGATTCTAGCGGGAACTGCCGGATATTGGCAGCCTGCACGACGGGCGCCGACTACGGGGCCGAGGTTGTCGCGGAGGCGTTGTTCCCCACCTACTCCACCTGCTACGCGAGTCTAGCGTGCTGATGTTGGACGCCACACCAACTTGAAATCCCGTGCTTTCCATCAAAGGTGTGCCCTGAGCTAACCTGAGGTGAGGCGTTCCATCGTGTTGACGTTTTTGAAGCGCTCCAAGGGAACAAGGGGGGATTATGGCTAGAACGGAAATCGACTCATTCGGGGCGATCGAAGTCCCCGAAGAGCGGCTCTGGGGGGCCCAGACCGAGCGTTCCCGGCGGAATTTTCGCATCTCCCACGAGAAGATGCCCGAAGCGGTCATCGAAGCTCTGGCGCTCGTCAAGAAGGCGGCTGCTCTCGTCAACGAGGAGTTGGGAGTTCTCGAGACGGCCAAAGCGCGGGCGATCGTTCGGGCGGCCGACGAGGTGCTCGCGGGAGAGCACACCGAGGAGTTTCCGCTTCTCGTCTGGCAAACGGGAAGCGGCACCCAGACGAATATGAACGTCAATGAGGTCCTCGCCAACCGTGCGAGCGAGCTTCTCGGGGGAACGCGCGGCAGCGGGAGGCTGGTGCATCCCAACGACGACGTCAATCGAGGTCAGTCGTCGAACGACGTTTTTCCGACGGCGGTGCACGTCACGGCCGTCCGCGCGCTGCGCGAATCGCTGTTGCCCGCGCTCGTACGGCTGCGAGACGAGCTCGCGGTGAAAGTCGAGGCATTCGACGACATCGTCAAGATCGGCCGAACCCATCTTCAGGATGCGACTCCTCTGACGCTGGGCCAGGAGTTCTCCGGTTACGCGTCCCAGCTCGGGCACGGTAAGGCTCGAGTCGAAGCGGCTCTGCCTCACTTGTACGAGCTCGCGCTCGGCGGAACAGCCGTGGGGACCGGACTCAACACCCATCCCGAGTTCGGGATGCGGGCGGCGTCGAAGATCGCGGAGCTAACCGGCCATCCGTTCGTCAGCGCGCCGAACAAGTTCGAGGCTCTGGGAGGAAACGACGCCATCGTTCATGCCCACGGAGCGCTCAAGACCGTCGCGGTCTCTCTCATGAAGATCGCCAACGACGTGCGGTGGCTTGCTTCGGGTCCGCGCGCCGGACTCGGCGAGATCGTGCTCCCGGAGAACGAGCCGGGGAGCTCTATCATGCCCGGAAAGGTAAACCCGACCCAGTGCGAGGCCATGACGATGCTCTGCGCTCAAGTTCTGGGTAACGACGTCGCCATCAACGTGGGCGGTGCGTCGGGCAACTTCGAGCTGAACGTCTTTCGGCCCATGATCGTCCAGAATTTTCTCCAAAGCGCGAGGCTTCTGGCAGACGGTGCCGAGAGCTTTCGCAAGCTTACCGTCGTCGGAATCGAGCCCCATCGCGAGCGCATCGCTTCGAACCTCGAGCGCTCCCTGATGCTCGTCACTGCTCTCGCCCCTCGCATCGGCTACGACAAGGCCGCGGCCATTGCCAAGAAGGCGCATCGGGAAGGCACGACTCTGCGCGAGGCGGCCGTTGAATTGGGCTACATGACGACATCCGAGTTCGATGCCTGGGTACGGCCCGAGAAGATGATCGGGCCCGGGTCGAGCCCCGATGATGAAGACGGTGGCTCGGACTCGTCGCAGCAGCCGCCCTGAGCCGTCTCGCGCTCTCCATGGTACGCAGCACTCCCACGTCGCACCTGGGCTTACTTTTTTCCACGAGGATACACATACATCTGAATTTTGATGTATGATGTAGCCAATGAAACGTCTTCAGATTCTGATCGATGAAGATCTCGATGAAGCACTCGAACGGCGAGCGCTTCGTGAGAAGACGTCGAAGGCTGCGCTCATTCGCAAATACGTCAGAGAACGGCTCGAGACGTTGCCCCCGCTCGAGTCGGATCCGCTGTGGCGTATGGCGGGGGCGGACGAGTTTGACCCCGAGCGCATTGACGATGTCATCTATCGATGATCTTCGTCGACACCTCCTTCTGGGTGGCTCTTCGAAACCGTCGCGACAAAGATCACGAACAGGCGAAACGCTTGCTACGCGTGCATGCCGACGCTGCTCTCGTGACTTCGAATCAGATCCGAGGCGAGACCTGGACGTATCTGCGGCGCAAGGTCGGACACGGGAGGGCCGTTGATTTTCTCGATGCGGTCAACCGCTCTCCACGTCTTCAACTCGTTTGGGTATCAGAAGATACGGAAGCAGAGGCGCTTCGATGGCTGCGTCGTCATGATGAACGTGAGTATTCGTTCGTCGACGCCACGAGCTTCGCGTTGATGCGGGCGCACAAAATCCGCGAAGCGCTCGCCTTCGACGGCGATTTCCAAGCTGCAGGATTCTTGGAGTTGCGCGCGTAGGCGCGTGCCTGCGTACGGCACGAGACGATGGTAGGGGCCCGGGTGGAAACCGTCTGAAGACGGCGGCCGTCGAGCTCCCCGTGGGCTCGATCACCCCAATGGTAATTCGGAGGGCACGAGCGGGGGCTGCAGCGTGATTAGCTTGTCTCGTCCCAAACCCTTGATTCGCGGAGGGTCGACTCCGATCTCGTCGCGCCAGAAATGGGCGTTGCCCAGGAGCTGGTGGGTGGCCTTCAGCTGACCGTCGAGTGAGAAGACGACCCCATCCGGGTGGAGACGGGGCCAGAGCTCGCGGAGACACGTTCTCGTAGACGAGACGAGATCCACATCAAGGACCACGACATCGGGCGAAGCCGAGAGGTGCGGCAGGGTGTCTTCGAATCGGCCCTTCGTGAATCGACAGCACTCGATGGCACCCCACCTGTCGACGATTCCCTCTACTTTCCGGAGTGTTCCGCGAAAGGCTCCAGCTCGAAAACGGGTGTGCCTGCCGTCCAGGAGCTCGTGCTCCTCGTCGTTTTCAGGCATGCCGCGAAAGGTATCGAGCACGATGAGAGATCCGCCCGCGAGCGCCGTGGCGAGGCTCAGCTTTGCGGTGCTCCCCCCGTAGCCACTGCCCGCCTCGATCACGAGGGGGCGGGATGGTCCCGATGCCCCTTCCCCGCTCGCCCGCGCGAGGATGGCGTGCGCGATCGTCAGCATGTCGGTGAGCGTGTGATATCCGCGGACCGCATTCGTGATCGAGAGGAAGCGCTTGATCAGTCCGAGCCTCGCAGCAATCGGAACCGAGGCGAGCTCGCGGGTGAAGGCGAACCGCAGAGCCGCGCTGCGGTCGCGCTTCGCGAGGTAGGCGATGGACCGCCAACGTCGGTAGAGGGTGCCTGGCCCCCGTCGCATGGTGAATGATCGCTCGGTTTCGGGAGGTGTCAAGCCCGACGGCCGGTGGACATCGAACTCATGTAGACTGTGCCCGCGTCATGTCGAGGTTACTGGCTGCTCGAGTCGCCGAATTCGAATGAACCTCGAGCGAGTTCTGGGCCGCGGTGATCTCGTGCTTTTCTCCGTCTCGGCCATCCTCACGATCGATACTCTGGCGTCCGCGGCGTCGACCGGCGTTTCCTGGTTCAGCTGGTGGGCGATCATCATGATCTTCTTCTTCCTGCCCTATGGCCTCATCACCGCGGAGCTCGGCGCCGCTTGGCCTGGAGAAGGCGGCCTGCACGTTTGGGTCCGGGAAGGTCTCGGCCCGCGGTGGGGCTCCATGGCGTCGTGGCTCTATTGGATCAACATGGTCTACTGGATCCCGCCCGTCTACCTCGTGTTTGCGGGTGTGTTCGACGGCATGTTCGTCGAAAGCGGTGACGTCAGGATTCAGACCGCCATCGCCATCCTGCTGACCTGGCTCACGGTGTTGCTCGGGCTCGTTCGGTTGAAGGTCTCGAAATGGATTCCTAATCTCGGGGCGATCGTGAAAGTCTCCATTTTCGTCGGACTCGGCGGGTTGGGCCTGGGCGCTTTGGCCACCGGGCGCCCACCGGCGAACGAGTTCTCTTTGAGCAAGATGCTGCCACAGTGGAGCGACACCGTGGCCTATGTCCCGGTCCTCCTCTACAACGCGCTCGGGTTCGAGCTCATGAGCTCCGCGGGAAGCGAAATGCGTGAGCCTCAAAGGGACGTTCCCCGCGTCATTCTCCTTTCGGGACTCGCCATCATGATCGTCTATAGCCTGGGAACGCTCGGCTTGCATCTCGCAGTTCCCCTGGAAAAGCTGAGCATCGTAACCGGAACGTGGGATGCGCTGGAAACGCTCGGTCTCCAGTGGGGCGGGGCAGGACAGACTCTGGTCTTTCTCCTGGGCGTTGGTTTTCTCTACGCCTGTGTCGCGAACATCGTGACCTGGAGCCTCGGTGCCAACCGGGTGGCGGCCACCGCGGCAGAGGAAGGACTCTTGCCGAAAGCGCTGTCGAAGCTTCACCCGAGGTTTCAAACCCCCTACGTGGCCTTCGCCATGATGGGGCTCGTGAGCACGGCTCTTCTCGTCGGAAATGCTCTTTTGTCTTCGAACACCGTGAACGTCTTCTGGATGTCGTTCAAGCTTTCCGGCGTGTGTTTTCTTCTGTCCTACCTGCTCATGTTTCCATCGTTCCTGGCGCTGCGCTATCGTGCCGCTTCGACGCCCCGGCCCTACCGCATGCCGGGAGGGTTGTCCGTCGCCTGGGCGGCAACCATCGTTTGCTGGGTGTTCGTTGCCGGGGCCAGCTTGCTGTTTTTCGCTCCGTCCCCCACGTCCGACGACCCGGCGCTCGAGACGTGGATTCTTGCGGGTGAGACGGGTCTCACGATACTGGCGGGTTGGCTGTTGATACCGGGGGGAGCGGGGCAGCGATGAGCGGCCTCAGTCGGACAATCGGCTCGATTCGAAGGATGAAAGTCCGCTCGAGTTAGGGATATGCTGCGCTCACTGAGCGTCCCTCAAGGGGCGACTCCTCACTGACCGCTGGGAGGGCCCTTGGTAAAGAAATGGATCACCGAGTTCAGGAATTTCGCCATGCGCGGCAACGTGGTCGACATGGCGGTGGGGATCATCATCGGCGGCGCTTTCGGAAAGCTCGTCACGTCCCTCGTGAACGACGTCGTCATGCCGCCGATCGGGCTCCTCACCGGCCAAGTGGACTTCGGCCAGCTCTATATCAACCTGAGCGACTCGGCCTACGAATCGCTCGAAGCGGCCACGGCCGCCGGAGCCCCCGTCATCCGCTACGGTGCGTTCATCAACACGATTCTCGACTTCGTCATCGTGGCGGCTTCGATATTCGTCGCCATCCGAATCATGAACCAACTCAGAACCGAGCAAGAGACGAAGCCGGCAGCTCCACCCCCACCGTCCGCGGAGGAGAAGCTCCTGACGGAGATTCGCGATCTGCTGAAGTCCGGGCGCTGATCCTCCGGTGAGGTCGGCTTCATGAGCGCTCTCCCGCTCCTGTCCTCGATCGGAGCCCTGATGCTCGCCTGCCCGCTGTCGGCGCGGGAGGAGGAACCCTCCGGACTCACCTTTCGGCTGAGCGTCGACTTCATCGAGGTCACCGCCATCGTGACCGACCCGGCGGGCAAGGTGGTGCCGGATCTCACCCGCGACGATTTCCAGATCCTCGAGGACGGGCGGCCGCAGACGATCGAAGCATTCGCCTTCGTCGATTTACCGCGCCGTCCTCGCCGCCCTGCGCCGGACGGATCGCTTCCCGAGGCGGACGTGCGAACGAATCGTGATGCGAGCGGCCGTCTGTTCGCGTTTCTGATCGACGACCTGAGAACACCACCCGGGGAGAGGGCCCTGCTCCGATCGCGCGCGCGCGAGCTCGTCGAGATGAAGGAAGAGGGTGACCTCGCGGCCGTCCTGTACACCTCGGGGAGGCAACGCTCGGTGAGTTTCACGACCAGCCGGGCCGTGCTTCTCGAGGCGCTCGAGGCATCCGCGGGCCGCGGCCGCGCGGATCTCAACCGGGATTTGCGGGTCTCGGATATCAAAGACAGCCTTTCGATGGTGGAAGCCGTGGCAGGTCTTCTCGAGACCATCACCGGTCGGAGAAAGTCCGTGGTGTATTTTGGCCCGGGGAGCAACTACGATCTCACCCAGACGTCCGGCCGGTTCGGTCCCGAGGACAGAAGCTACGAGATCATGCTCGCGCTCGAGGCGACGGTCGGCGCCGCGAATCGCGGGGGCGTTTCCATTTATGCCGTCGACCCGCAGGGCCTTCGGGCCCCGTCGGAAGGCGACGGCCGTGGAAGCCTCCGATCGGCTTTCGCCGAGCGGGAGAGTCTCCATTTCCTCGCCGACGGCACCGGCGGATTCGCCGTCTATAACACGAACGGGTTTTCCGAGGCATTCGATCGGATCCTGAACGACAACAGCCGGTACTACCTCCTCGCTTATCGCCCGACGAACACTGAGAGGGACGGGAAGGACCGCACCATCGAGGTGCGGCTGCGAGATCCCTCACTTCTGGTCCGTGCGCGCCAGGGCTACCGCGCCCCGAGCGGCGCGCCCACGACCCTCTCACCCATCGAGGGACCTCGTGGAGTGCCCGCGGAGGTTGTCGAGTTGTTGAGAAGCCCGGTTCCCCTCACGGATCTTTCCCTGCGGGCCCTCGCGACTTCGACGTCGGCGCCAGAGAACCGGCTCGCCATTGCGGTGGAGCTCGATGTCTCTACCCTCTTCTTCGAGGAGAAGGGGGGACGCTACCGGTCGGAGGTGACACTCGGGTTCTTCCTGCTCGGTGAGGGTGGCGACATCGAGGACGGGAGCGCACAGAACGTTCGCCTCGACGTGGATGCCGACGAGCTCGCGCGGCTGCATCGGGACGGTCTGCGAGCGCTGGCGACGTTTTCCGCCAAGGCCGGACGCCGACAGGTGGCGGTGGCGGCAAGAGGGAATGGAGAGAAGGCGGGGCTCCTCTATTGGTATGTCGACGTCCCTGGCGAAAGAGTGCCGTTAGCCTCGAACGTCATCCTCTCGAGCGCTCATGAATCCGGGGTCCCCGTTCTGAGCAGCGCGCGCGACCGCGTGCGTCTTCCCCTAGTGCCCACGCTTCGCCGTGAGTTCGATCCGAACGACGAGCTCTGGCTCCACGTTCCATCGGATCTCGAAAGCCTCGGATCTCGCCTTCTACGCGAGGACGGCGAGGTCGTGTCGGACGCGAGCGTCGATCGCGATGTGAATCCCTGGCGCATCCCGTTGGCCACCTTGAGTCCAGGAGGCTACATCCTCGAGCTCGGACCGGACGCGCCTGGCCGGGCGACGAGAACGATCTTCTTCAACGTTCGGCGACCTGACTAACTCGTCCGCCGGCAACCGCCAACCCGCCGATTGTGTCGGATCCAATTGGCGCTTGACATATTCCTATATAGGTATATGATAGTGCCCATGGCACGAGCGGCGACGACGGCAGACGCGTTCAACGCGGTGGCCGAGCCCAGACGGCGTCAGATTCTGGACGTTCTGGCCGGCGGTGAGCGCGCCGTCAACGACCTCGTCACGCTGCTCGATCTAGCTCAACCTCTGGTGTCCAAGCATTTGCGGGTCCTTCGGCAGGTGGGTCTGGTCGATGTACGAGAACAGGGTCGGCAGCGGATGTACCGGCTGAATGGCCGTTCGTTGAAACCCATCCACGACTGGGTAAAGCACTACGAACGAACATGGAACGAACGCTTCGAAGCGCTGGACGAGATGTTGGAGGAGCTCAAGCCAAAGGAGAAACAAGATGGTGGCAAAGACGAGCAAGGGTAGGGCAGTGGTGACGCTTCCGACGAGCACGCAGATCCGGATAACGCGGGACTTTGACGCACCCCGGCACCTGGTCTACAGAGCGTGGACGACGCCCGAGCTGATCAAGCGCTGGTGGTCGGCCAAAAGGGGCGTGGTCACCGTCGCCGAGGTCGACCTGCGGGTCGGTGGCATTTGGCGCTTTGTGCTCATGACCGACCGTGGCTTCGAGGTCGCGTTCCATGGTGAGTACCGGGAACTGGTCCCCAACGAGCGCATCGTGTGCACCGAGGTGTTCGAGGGCATGCCCGAAGGGGAGGCAGTGAACACGATGACGTTCACCGAAATGGACGGGCGCACCACCGTCACCATCCTCGTGCAACACCAGAACCAGCAGCACCGCGACGCCCATATCAACTCCGGCATGGAAGCCGGCATGCAGGACGCGATGGACCTTCTGGAGGAAGTGGCGATCTCGCTCACGTAGCTCTGGAAGTTGAGGCACTTCGGGACCACCGGGACTCGCCCCGGTGGTCGCTCCCGCGAGCCGGGCGTCGTAGAATGACGATGGCTCCACGAGCTACCTGGAGGCGAAGGGACACGTGGGCGACGAGACCGGCGTCGGGAAAGGATCGTCCCGCGCCGCGCTCAAAGTTGGCCAGAGCCTCTCCCACTACGAGATCCTGGAGATCCTTT
>DASPGQ010000595.1 GCA_035620555.1 Vicinamibacteria bacterium | reverse complement strand
AAGATCGACAACCAGCTGACGTCGCTCTACGGTTACGTCGTTCAGAGCGATTTCGAGCCGACTGCGGGCGCCTATGAGCGGTTCAACGATCTGAAGCCGGAGCTGGCGCAGATATCTTCACGGTTCGATCAGATCGTCGCGACGGAGGTTTCCCAGTTCAACCGGCTTGCGGCGGCTTTGAGCCTGCCGCCGGTCGTGGTAAAGCAGGCGGCAACGACCGACAGCGCGGGAAGGTGACGCGTCACCGCGGGACGGCAGGCTTGGACTCGTCGGCGAACACCACGTCGACGTGGTACTGGGCTGCGTCCTCATAGGACGACAGGAGCCAGGTCCGCACGAACTCCTCGGTCTTCTTGCGCCCCAGCTCGCGAACTAACGGGATGTTCTCGGCGGAACGTCTCTTCGCCAGGTCGGTCAGCCCGCGGCGGAGATTCTCGAGAGCTGCCGTCTCGTCCCGCAGGATGCTTCGTGTTTTCACCTCGTAGCTGATGCGAGAGACGTCGATGGCCGGGGTATTGGGTCGGATGGGAGGGGCCTGCACCAGCACAGTACGATCCTGGATGGTGAATTCCCATCGTCCCTCGAGATCGAGGTAGTAGGTATAGGTGACCGGGGCCTCGGCACGCACCACGACGTCCGGCAGCGCCAGCTGGCCCCAAAGCACCGTGGTGCTATCGGTACGCTCGAAGACTTCCATTTCGTCCAGCGTTGCGAATTGAAGCCGCTGGCTTCCGCTGACCTCGGTCGCGTAGCTGACGAATCGCGTCGTGACCGTACCGGTGCGGAATGCTTCGGCAAGCGAGCGGCCCGAGTCGATCAAATCACCGGGAAGGGCCCGGGTCTCGTGAAAGAAGAACGCGGCCAGACCGATGGCGGCCAACCCGAGCACGGCGACGACCCACGGCCAACGGGAGCTCGTGTTTTTCATCGGATGGTCTCATTGTAACGCCACTTTCGGTGGGCATCGTTCAGGCGTTCCGGTGAGCGGGCTGGAATGACTTCGCCTCGTGGTACCATCGCCGGCGTGAACGGTAATGTCCTCGGTCAGCTCATCGACCTGTACACCGTAGTCGTTTTCGTGGCCGTCATCATCAGCTGGCTACAACTTCCACCGTACAACCCCATCGTCCGCTATACCCGCATGCTGACCGAGCCGCTCCTCGCGCCGATCCGGCGGATACTCCCCCCGGTTGCCGGCCTCGACTTCTCGCCCCTGATTCTCCTCATACTGCTGAGAATGGTTCGCGGGATCATTTAACTGGCGCGGCGCTGGGCCGTTGCTATACTCGGTCAATGGCTCGAGTCGATCGGCGTCTCGCGCACAACGCGCCCGGAGATTTCTTCGTCGATTCGAGTTGCATCGATTGCGATACCTGCCGGTGGATGGCGCCGGAGACTTTCGCTCAACGAGAAGACCAGGCGAGCGTGCGGTCTCAGCCCGAGACCGGGGAAGAACGGCTCCGGGCGGAAATGGCGCTGGTGTCGTGTCCAACGGCCTCGATCGGGACGGAAGAGAGGCACGATCTTACCGCGGCAATCGAAGCGCTTCCCGATCGAATCGAGGACAACGTCTATCACTGTGGCTTCCATAGCGAGTCGAGCTTCGGCGCGACGAGCTATCTCGTGGTGCGCGAGTCGGGAAACATCCTGGTGGACTCGCCACGATTCACCCGCCCCCTCGTCCGAAAGATCGAGTCACTCGGCGGAATCGCGATGATGTTTCTGACCCACCGGGACGACGTCGCCGATCATGCCCGATTCAACGCGCATTTCGGCTGCGTTCGGGTGCTTCACCGGGCGGACGTCGGCCCGGGCACTCGGGACGTCGAGCGGCTGATCGAAGGAGACGAGCCGGTGCGATTGGACGATGACGTCCTCGTCGTGCCCACCCCGGGGCACACCCGGGGTTCCGCCTGCCTCCTCTACGCGAGCCGCTTCCTCTTCACCGGAGATCACATCGCCTGGAGTCCTTCGCGCCGCCACATCTACGCTTTCCGGAGCGCCTGCTGGTACGACTGGTCCACGCTGGTTCGCTCGGCCGAGCGGTTGACGGCGTACGAGTTCGAATGGATCCTGCCGGGTCACGGCCGCAGGTGCCACTTCCCGCGTGAGCGGATGGCTCACGAGTTGCAAAAAGGGCTCGACTGGATGCGAGCGGCCTAGCCGTCTATTTCAGAATATCGGTTCGCTACTCAGCTCCTGGGTCTTCATTGTCGGGTCGCCTCATGTTCAGAGGCACCATCCTCACCGCGAAGCCAGCCGCCGACGAAGCCGACGACCTCTGAAACGGCTTGCTTCAGAGTCGCCTCCACCGTGTCCTTCACGTCGTCGAGTCCGACACCGGCCTCGAGAACGAGCCGAACGGCGGCAAACGACGGTTCGTCGAGCGGCGCTCCGATCTCGCTCACGAGGAGGACGCTCGCTTCTTCGATCTCCTCGAGCGCCGCGATCCTTTCCGCTGCGCGCTGCGCCAGATGGTTGTAGATCTTGCCGACGTGAGCCAGGGGATTCTTTCCCGCGACGGCCTCGGCGCTCCAGGGGCGAGTGGCCGAGTTGAATCCCAATAGCCGGTTTCCACGGCCCACTTCACCGCTATCGGCTCCCTCGGCTGAGGTCCCGGTGACCGTCAGATAGACGCCGCGCTCACCGTTGTTCGGCGCGTCCAACGTGTTGCATCGCAGCTTCAGCTCGCCGATCCGCTCGAGGTGGCCCTGTAGATGGGTGACGACGTTCTCCTGCACCTGAGCCTTCTTCTCGAAGTAGGCGTGCTCGCTGTCGATTGCCCCGTCGACGAAGGCGAGCGCCACGGTGAGCTCCAACACGCCGTCTCTCCGGACCCCGAGCACCTTGACATCCTCTCCCGTCTCGGGGAACTGCTGCTTGAAGGAGGGCAAGTTGATGTAGCGTTCCGCGCGAACCACGAGCCGTTCGGTCTCGGTCCAGGGCGCGAAGCCCACTCCCACGGACGTATCGTTCGCCGCCGGCGCGCCCGACAAATACGGACGCAGGAGCTCGGCGGAGCCGGATCGAAGCTCGCTCTGGAAAACGAGGTGGCGGTCGGGATCGAAGAACCGCAGATTCGAGCCGATCCAGGATCGAGCGGTTGCTTCTACCAGCTCGGCCACCGGTAATCGATGGCCGTCCACGGCAGCAAGGGCTCGATCGCCGAACACCAGCCGCGAGGGCTCGTCCACGGTGCCACCCCCGAAACGTGGCGAAGACCGCCCCGCGGCCCAGAGGGCCTTGTCGAGATTGAAATGCTGCACCTGACCCGAACGTTCGAGATACAGACGGGCGAGGGCTCTCGCGGCCTCTTCCATGATGGCGTCGCAGATCGAGTCCGGGTGGCCGAGCCCTTTTCGCTCGACGATCTCGAAGGCACGTTTCCCGCTCGCAGGGCCGGTCGCTTGCTCGAGGAGAGGAGCTTTCATACCTTTTCTTCTCCGCTTCCTTGCCGCGAGCTCTTCTGGACTTCGAAGACGACCTGCTCTTGGTGTCGCCGGAGCGCCTCGCTCACTTCGACCCGATATCGCGGCTCGGCAGGCTCGAGTGAGCGAAACCGCGGTTCGAGTCTCGAGCACTCCCGCCGTGTATTTTCGCGGATGAGCTCCAGATCGGTCACGTGATCGTCCAGTCGTTCTCCTTCGGACATCACTGGCCGAAGCAAGGGACGTCCCGGCTGATCCTCACCCTCCCGGGCCAGGATGTCGAACACCGCGACGCCGTCCTCTTCGACACGAAACACTTGCTTGCGGCCAGGAAGGATGCGCTTGCCCTGGGAGAGTTTCAAACGACCACGGGCGGCGTAGGACGTGAGCTTGTAGGCCATGTCCAACGCCGGGGCGTCGGCGGAGACTCCCATGCGGGTCCCGACACCGAAGCCGCCGATCTCCGGCGACTTCTGTACCAGCCGCTCGATCTCGTACTCATCGAGTCCCCCGCTCGCGAAAAGACTCACGTGGGCGAGAGAGGCGGCATCGAGAATCGCTCGAGCGCTCTTCGCCTGCGCCGCGAGGTCTCCCGAGTCCAGCCGCACCCCGCTCACGTGGAAAGCTTCGCCGAGCTCGCGTGACAGGCGCACCACGTTCCTGACTCCCTCGGCCGAGTCGTAGGTATCGACGAGTAGTATCGTCTCGGGATAAAGCGCGGCGAAGCTGCGAAAGGCCTCGAGCTCGCTGTCG
>DASPGQ010000594.1 GCA_035620555.1 Vicinamibacteria bacterium | reverse complement strand
TGCTCGCTGAGGTACGTACCGTGCTCGATGCTGCGCACGCCGGCGTCGACGGCGGCGCGGCCTCCCTCGTCACCATGAGCGTGACACGCCACTGGAACGCCGCGTCGGGTCGCTTCGTCGACCACCGCCACGATCTCCTCTCGGGTCATCGTCTGCTTTCGCGGATCGGTATCGGGGAGCCCGGCGCGCTCGGTGGAAGTGATCTTGATCCAATCGACGCCACGCTCGAGGTTGGCGGCGGCAACTCGTCGAAAAGCATCGGGACCATGCACCCCCGTATAGAGGTCCGCGAGGGAGGGGTCATCGAGAAACAGGGGCTCCGCCGGGGTCGGTCTCACGTGATAGCCTGAGGCGAGCACTTCCGGCGAGGCAATGGTCCCCCGCTCCGCGAGCTCCCGAAGTCCCACATCAGCGAAGTTCGACGTGCCCATGCTGCGAACGGTCGTGATCCCCGAAAGGAGAGCCCGCCTGGCCTGAGCGGAGCTAGCGAGATGAACGTGGGCGTCGATGAGTCCCGGAAGGACATACTTGCCAGCGAGGTCGTACCGGCGGCCCGACGCGGGCGCGGCGCTCGCGGCAACGATTTCCACTATCCGTCCGTCGCGGACGACCACGGCCTGATTCTCGAGGGGATTCGGCGCCACCCCATCGATGACATTCGCGTTCGTGAGGACGATTTCCTCGGCGGGCGCGGTGGAACCGGAGAGCAATGCGGTGAGAACGAGAAGAAGCGCGTTGCGCATCATCGTCATCCCATCGTCGTGACTCGGGTCGGCTCGATCACGTACTTCACGCGGACCTCGTCCGCCGTGCGAAAAGGATACTTGTCCTTGCCCAGGTACTTCTTGGCCAGCCGGTCGATCTGCTCGTCGGCGCCTTCCTCGAGGATGGCAACGACCCGACCCCGGATCATCAAAGCCCGGTAGGGATTGTCGGGGTCGGTGGCCGATATGGCAACGCGACCATCCGCCCGGATATTGCGATCTTTGAGGCGGCCTTTCGCCGAGTTCACCAGCAGGCGATCGCCATCCCGCTCGATCCAAACCGGACTGACCTGAGGGCTGCCATCCTTCATTCGAGTCGCCAGATGGGCGAAGGTTTTCTTGTCCAGGATGTCTCGAAACCCGTCGGGAATCGCTGCCATCTCGTCCTCCGTCACCGATTCACGCTTTGGGCTCGGGCAGGGCGAAGGCCTTCGGCTCGTGCTGAAAGCCCTCGCGGTTGTGCGAGCCATCGCAAAACGGCTTGTTGCCGGACTGGCCGCAGCGGCAGAGGGAAAAAGCCTCACGCCCCCTGAGATCGTATGTATTCCCGTCGGCGTCTTTCAATACGACGTCCCCTTTGACGCGTAACGGCCCGTTCTTGAGCACCCAAATCTCAGCCATAGCCCTCTAGTATAATTCAACCAGAGGTTTGTGAAGTCATGGCCGATGATGACGCCCCCAAATCCGCGGTCGAGATTGCGATGGAGAAGCTTCGCGCGCGCGAGGGTTTCGAGGAAAAGAAGCTGAGCGACGATCAGAAAGCCGAGATCGCCGAGATCCGCAGTCGCTACCGCGCGAAGATAGCCGAGGCCGAGATTCATCACCAGTCGAAGCTCGCTGCCGTCACGACCCGTGAAGAGCTGGAATCGCTCGAGGGCGAGCTCGCTCGCGAGAGGGAGCGCCTCACCCGCGAGATGGAGAACAAAGTGGCGGAGGTCCGTTCCGGCGGTTGAGGCGATTGAGGCTCATCGTTTCCGCTATCGCTCTCACCACCATTCTGGCGTCTTGTGCGCAACCGCCGAGACGGGAGCTCGACATGACGCGAAAGCGACTCGCCGCCGCCATCGAGGTGGACGCGGACCTCTTCGCCCCCGAGCTACTCGACGAAGCCGAGACGTTTCTCGCCAAGGCGGAACTTCTGGCGCGAGACCGCGCGACCTACCGCGCTTCGATTCGCGCCGCGGCGCACGCGTGTCTACGGGCGGACGAGGCATTCGCGAAAGCGAGAGCCGCGAGGCGAACCGTCGTCGTGCGGCTCGAGCGCCTCCTCCACGAGCTCGATGGGCTTCTCGACATGGCTGCGAGTCGGGGAGCCCGGTCGACCCATGGGGACGAGCTTTTCCGATTGCGCGCCCGATACGAAGCTGTCCGAGACATCAAGAACGTCCTGACGGCTATGGAAGAGGCTTCCGCCCTCAAGCCCGAGCTGCTCGCATTCGAAAGGCGTTTTCGCCCTCGCTCGCAAGGGGAGTCTGAAACGGCACCAGCACGGTAATCAGGGCATCGATCACTTTCTAAAGTGCTCAATGCCGTGGCGGGACCCGTAATCGATCGTGCCGCCACGGCTCGGCCTTTGCGGCGCTTCGCGCCGATCTCGCAGCGGAAGTCTTGGCCGCCGCTCGGCAGGCTGGGCTGTACTTTTTCATCCGCCTGTTAGCTCTCGATCTCCGCGAAGTAGGTTCCCTCCGCCACCAGAACGGCTTCTCCCTCGACGACGACGTCTTCACCTCGGCGCCACTCTACCCTCATCGTGCCACCCTCACAGCGGACGAACAGAGGCGAATCGGCGAGTCCTTTCGCGATCGATGCCACGGCGGAGGCGGCCGATCCGGTCCCCGAAGAGGATGTTTCCCCGACTCCTCGCTCCCAGATGCCGACGCGGATCTCGCTCCGACCGACCACCTCGACCAGCTCCACGTTGGTCTTCTCGGGAAATCTCGGGTGGCTCTCCAGTAAGGGGCCCAGGGCTCGTAGCGACGAGCGATCCATCGCCTCGGTGAACAGGACACAATGAGGATTCCCGATCGAAACGATCGTGGCGACGACGTCTCGACCTTCGAGCTCGAAGGGCAGCTCGAGCTCCTGAACGCTCGGGGTTCCGAGGTTCGATCGGATGAGGAACCGGCATCCCCTGCGCTCGAGGACGGAGAGCTCCACGGTTCCGGCGTCGGTCTCGATCGCGAGTCCGTCTCCGGCAAGACCTCGCGAGTACAGAAACGCCGCGAGGCAGCGGACGCCGTTGCCGGAAATCTCCGCGGGGGAGCCATCGCGGTTGAAGAGTTTCATCGTCCTGCCGGCATAGAGAATCAGTCCGTCGCCACCGACGCCGCGATGTCGATCGCAGAGTGCGCGAGCTAGGCCCGCTCCCTCGCGAACCGAGACGGCGTCTCCAGAAACGAGCAGGAAGTCGTTGCCATAGGCTTCGGTTTTCGCGAAGGGTATGGACCTCACGCTGGAGATGCTAGCACCGTTCCACGACCTCGAACGGCCCGCGATCGGATGCCAACCGAATCGTACGAACAGAAACGCCACCGCGTCGTACGCACCGTGGACGAGGACGGGCACCGCAAGGTTGTCGGAGCGTTCGTATACCACGCCGAGGAACAAGCCGACCACCGTCGCCCACAGACCGAGCGGCAAGAGCGCCAGGCTGGGCCCGTGGACGAGACCGAAGACGAGGCTCGCGGCGACGAGGCCGATTCGGGGCTGAAGCATGCCACGGAAAAGAAGCTCTTCGGACAAGCCGGCTATCGCCGCGGCAACGAGGAGCTCGACGACGGAGACCCGGCGCACGAGCGGAAAGAGCACTTCGTCGAAAAAAGAGTAAACCGAAGGCGCCATCCGGAAACGCCGGCCGAGAGAAAAGAGCCCGAAGTTGAACACGGTGAGGCAAACCGTCAGCGCCAACGAAAGCACCAGGACTCGGCCATCGGCGTGGAACGGGATCGAGTCCTTGCCGGCTGCCGCCCAGGCGAGCGCCACGACCCCCAGGCCCAATTCCCCGAGTATGAGCCAGCGGAAGCCCGTCCCGCTCAACGTCGTTCGCGGTCCTGCACGAACATCGGAAACGTCGCCAGGTGGAATACCCGGGCGAGCCCCATGCCTTCGTCGACGAGGCGAAAGGTGAGCGCCCCGTCCGAGCTCTTGTAGACACCGCGATCGGTGCCGACGAGGATGTCGCTCGGGCCGACTTCCGCGGCGGGAACGGAAAAGGCGAGGATCGAGCGGTCTTGGAGCGCCTTCACCTCCTCCAAGGTCTCGCCCTCGTCGGAGGAAAGAAACAGCCCGTCCTCGGCACCGATGAGGAGCAGGCTGCGCCACCAGAACAAATCGCTGACCGTATTCTGATCGAGCTCGGCCTCTCCCACGGGCGCGAAATGAATGCCCCCATCGACGCTCTTGTGGAGCCCGCTTCGCCGCGTTCCCACGAAGACGGTGGGCTCGATGGCGAAGAACTGAGCGACCGCGAGTGATAGCAGGGGGGCGTCGGGAAGGTTCGCGCCGAGGCGTTCCCAACTCTCGCCGCCGTCCTTCGAACGGTAGAGCCCGGCGCCGCTCACCACGAAGAGCTCAGGGCCCGGCCATGACATGGCCCGCACTTCGCCGGTGACGAGATCCTCGCCCACCCTGGCCCATCTATGGCCGGCGTCTTTCGAGCGATAGAGGCCGTCCTTCGTTCCGACGAACAAGGTCGGCTCCAGATCGAACAGCCTTGCGGTGAGAAGCACCGTGACGTCGCGTCCGGGAAAGCTCGCGACCCGGAGGTAGGTCTCGCCGTAGTCCTCGGAGACGAACAAACCATCGGGGCCTCCGGCATAGACCTTCGGACCCAGGCAGACGAAGGCATGGAGGGCGCCGCTGAAGCCTCGCAGGTCGCCGTCTATTCGCGACCAATGCTCGCCCCAGCTGTAACTCAGGAAGGGGCCGATCTCAGTGGCGGCAAACAGACGTGAGATCACCGCCTCCTGCGGGGCTAAGAGCAACCAGATAGGGACGAGAAACGCGATCATTTGCTATCGACCAGGAGCGTCACCGGCCCGTCGTTGACGAGATGGACGCGCATGAGCGCGCCGAAACGACCCGTCTCGGTCACGAGACCTCGGTTCCGCAAGGCCGTGACGAACGCCCCGTAGAGCTTTCGCGCCACTTCCGGAGGGGCGGCGTCGACGAAGGAAGGGCGTTTGCCCTTGCGGCAGTCGCCCAGGAGCGTGAACTGGGAGACGACCAGCACGGCCCCTTCGATGTCGGTCACCGACAAGTTCATCTTTCCCGCGTGATCGGAAAAGATGCGGAGTCCGGCCACTTTCTCCGCCATCCAGGCCGCGTCCCGCTCGTCGTCGTCATCGGCCACACCGAGCAGAACGACCAGCCCGGGACCAATCTCCCCGACCGACTGCGCTTCGACCTCGACGCGCGCGGAAACCACCCGCTGGATGACCGACTTCATGCGCGCTCTGGGGGCATGCCCGGATGTTGACCACGTACACCGAAGGCTCTCAGGACATCGAGCAGCGAGCAGACTCCCTCCAAGTCGTGGATGTTGGCGCGGCTCACCACCGGCAGCAAGTCGTAGCCCGTCGTTCCCATCCGTTCGAGCGCGAGGTCGAGCGAATGATCGGCGTGCAGGTGGGCGAACGTGCGCCCGTCGAGAAGCACCGTCACCTTCGCATCGGCTCGCTCTTCGTCCAGCGCTCGTTCGAGCTGCGGCAGCGATACGACGCCGGAGACGCCGTTTCTATCCATCACCGGCCACGCCCTGAGACTGCTATGCCCGGCGCGCTCGATACACTCGGCTATGGTCATGTCCGTCGTGAAGGTCTCGCGCGGAGGACGCATGGCGATGCGTACCTGAAGATGGCGCTTCGCGCTCTCGGAGTGAGGCAGGTGAATGCCGTCCTGGAGCGCGAGCGCTTCATAGATAGGCTGACGCTGGAGTCGATAGGATACGAAAAAACTGATCAGGTTCGAGATCATGAGCGGCACGATGATGGCGTAATCGTGCGTGATCTCGAAGATCATGATGACGGAGACCATCGGGACCCGCAGGATGCCGGCGAAAGCGGTCCCCATGCCAACGAGGGCGTAGGCTCCCGGTGTAGCCGTATGGGCAGGAAACTGCGCGTGCGCCAGGCTTCCGACCGTGCCACCGACCATTGCTCCGATGAACAAGCTCGGGCCGAAGATACCGCCGGCGTTGCCCGATGCGTAGCACACCGCCGTCGCGACGAGGGAGAGCCCCATGAGGATCACCATGTGGGTCCAGTCGAGCTGCCCGTTCAGCGCTTCGCCCACGGTGTGGTAGCCGAATCGAAAGACACCGGGAAGCGAGAAAGCCAGCACCCCAACGACCAGACCGCCCGCGGCGGGCTGAATCCATCTCGTCTTCCGCGGCATGCGCAGGAACCGCTCCCGCAGGCGCAGCATCAGCTTGACGAATGCCACCGAGACGAGACCTCCGACCACGCCCAGGACCGCGTAGACGATGAACTCCGACGGGTGGACGACTTCGTAAGCGGGAACATGGAACAGCGGCTCGTCGCCGAGGAACAGGCGGAGGACGAGCCACGAAGTCGCCGCGCTGATGACCACCGATCCCAGAATCGGAGCGTGCAGGTTCCCCATGATCTCTTCGAGGGCAAAGAGAACGGCGGCAATGGGTGTATTGAAAGCCGCGGCCAGCGCCGCGGCGGCACCCACGGGAACGAGCATTTGCAGCTTCTCTTGCGGAAGTCCCAGGTGACGGCCGATGACGGAGGCGATCCCCCCTCCGATTTGCACCGAAGGTCCCTCGCGGCCGAGCGCGATGCCGCTCGCGAGCGTCATCGCCGAGGTGACGAACTTTCCCACCGTGGTTCGAAGCGAGATATGACCTTGCCGGGCAAAGAGGGCGGCTTTCGTCTGAGGCACGCCGCTTCCCCGGGCGTCGGGAAAGAATCGGTACAGGAGGTAACCCACGATCAGGGTGGCGACGATCGGGGTTACGAGAAGACGCCATCGCGGACCGCCTTCGGCGTAGAGTGCCGCTTCGATGGAATCGGTGACCACGATGAAGGACACGATCACCAAGCCCACCAAAGCTCCGATGACGAGAGTGAGAACCAGGAACACCTGGTTCTCGTTCCGTATCATGAGCTCACGTGTGCGCTCTTGGACTCGGTGCGTCCATTGGGTGATGCGGCTCACGAACAGGCCATTATATCGTGGCCGTTTCGAAGCGCTTCTCTAGCTCAGCTTTCTCAGGATGGTGAGAATCTCTTCGGAGCTGGGGCGGTCGGCGGGATCCTTGTTCAGACAGCTCATGACGATCTGGTCGAGCCCCCGAGGGATCTCGGGCCTGAGTTTCGTCAACGGCTGGGGCGTGCTGTGCACGTGATGGTACAGCACTTCGCCATCGACGAAGGGGGGCTCGCCCGAAAGAAGGTGGTACACGGTGCCGCCGAACGCGTAGAGATCGGTGCGATAATCGATGGCCTTTCCCAGGATTTGCTCGGGGGACATGTACAGGGGCGTTCCGCTCGCCCTTTCGCTCCCCAACACTTTGGCCTGTCTCAGCACTTTCGCGAGCCCGAAATCCATGATCTTGACGACGCGATTCGACGAGAGCATGACATTCGACGGCTTGATGTCGCGATGCACCACGCCCTCGCCGTGGGCATGGGCGAGGGCTTTCAACACACCGACGACGAAGTGAAGAACCGTGGGCACATCGAGCCGTAACTCGCGCTGCAGCATGTCGAAGTAGGACTCCCCGGCAACGAACTCCATGGCGATGAACAGACAATTCCGGTCGCGATCGACGTCCATGTCGTAGACGGTCACGATGTTGGGGTGGTTCAGCTGCGCAGCGGATTGGGCCTCTCGCAGAAAGCGATTGCGGACGTCCTGGACCTCCATGAACTGCTCCATGAGCATCTTGTAGGCCACGATCCGGTTGAGCCGCGTGTCCCGAGCGCGATAGACCACGCCCATCCCCCCTGCCCCGAGCTTCTCGATGAACTCGTATCGGCTTCCTATGTCGAGAGCACCGGCGGTTTGCAGGACTTTGCGCGGAGGCACGTAGACGTCCTGGGCGAGTTTCCTCTCGATGTCCTGCAGCCGGGCGACGCAATCGCGGTAGCCGTAGCTTTCGGCGATGACCTTCTTGAGGATGTCAGCAGCCGAGGCCAAATCGCCCATCTGCTCCGAAGCCACGGCTAGAGTGTAAAAAACGCTCACGTTGTCGGCCGAGAGCGCCATCTTGGCCAGCGCTTTCTTCAATTTCTCCACGGCGACACCAGGGAGGTCCCGCTCGATGAAGCATTCCGCGAGCTCGACGAGTGCTTCGCGATAGTGCGGGTCCGCGGGCGACACCTTCTGCAGATAATCGATCGCCAGATCGGAAAGTCCTGCATCCCGGGCGACGTGCGCCGCTCGGTAGAAGGCGCCCGCCTCGGCGTACATCCGCGTGGCCTGCTCGAGATCATCGATCATCTCGTACAATGCCGCCGCTTTCTGATATTCCTGGCAGCGAGCGAACATCTCCGCGCCCCGATCGAACTGTTTGACCCGCTCATAGGCCTCCGCCGCCTGGCGATGAGCACCACAGTGTTCGTAGCATCGCGCTGCGTCGAGATAGTTTCCCGCCTCTTCATAGACTTCGGCGGCGCGCAAGGGGTCGCCTCCCAGGAGGAACTGCACCGCTGCCTCGTTCTTCTGGTCGTTCTTGTAGAGCCACTCGCCCCGCATTTGAGCGGCCCGAACCCGGTCTCCCGCCTGAGCGTAGACGTCGGCCGCCTGGTCCACCGCACCGGCGCGTTGGTAGAGGTCGGCGGCCTTGACGTGGCGATTGAGTTTCAGATAAAGGGCTGCGGCCTCCTCCCATTGCTCGCCTCGCTCGAGCACTTCGGCCGCCTGTTCGTGGAGCCCGGCCCGCTCGAAGGCTTGACCCGCGAGTCGACAGTACTTGGTGAACTCAGCGTGATCGGCCGGCGAGCGCGTGGTAACGAGGCTTCCGAAGCGATCCTCGAGATAACGGCGGTAGTTCTCGCCCGCTCGGCGGTTGTCACCGGACTGCGCGCAGACCTCGGCGGCCTTGAGGAAGTGCCCAATGCGCTCGAAGATGGATGCGGCCTCGGTGAGCGCGCCGGACTGCACGAGGAGCCGGGCGGCATCGTAGTTCTGCCCGTGCCCCTGGTATAGACGGGCGGCATCCCGGAATCGTCCGTCCTCTTCGAAAATCTTGGCAGCGCGCTGCCAGTCGGAAGCCGAGGAGTCCGGCTTCGAGGCGCTCGCCCCCACGGGCGCACCTTTTCTTCCGAGGCCCAGAAGCTTCTTCCAACCGGCCCCTCCTCTGGCCATCCCAAAAAGGACGAACGTCAGGACCGCGACGACGGAGTCGAAAAGTTCGGAAGACAGCGTGGATGTGCCTCGTAAACAGCTGTTTCTAATAATTATACAGATCCACCTGCTCTTTGGTACCCGCTCGCGCCATAGCCGACGGCGACCGATACGCCCGCGCCCACGAGGTTGTAGTAGAGAAAGGATACATCGGTCAGCCATGAGACGAGCTGGACGGCAACGATTCCCACGAGTACCCCCGCGAAGGCCCCGTGGCCGTTCGTCCGCCTCGTACCCACGGCCAAGATGAAGACGCCGAGAATCGGCCCGTAGAAGTTCGAGCCGATGACGTTCACCGCCTCGATCACCGAACCGAGGCGTCCCATGTACAGCGCAAACAGGGTGGCCACGGCTCCCCAGAAGAGGGTGGCGACCCGGCTCACGCGCAGGTAATGGCTGTCTTCGCCCACCGGCCGAACGTAACGCCGGTAGAAATCGACGACGGTCGCCGAGGAGAGCGCCGTGAGCTCCGACTCCACGGTGGACATCGCGGCGGCGAAGATGGCGACGAGGATGAGCCCCACGACCCCGACGGGAAGCCTCGTTAGCACGAACGTCGGGAAGACGTAGTTGGTGTCGTTGAACGGAGCCTGCTCGACGTCTTCGATGAGCGAGATGACCTCGGCACGCACCCCGTGTAAACGCGTGTCAGCCGCCACGAAGGCCTCACGGGCAGGCCCATCCCCCTCCGAGATCGAGAACTCCAGCGCTGCCGCTCTCCTGGCTTCGAACGCCTCATCGTATTGCTCGGTAAGTCGCCCGGCCTCGGGAAGCGTCGCTATTCGTTCGAGCGCCACGGGATTGAAAACCACCGGGGGTTTCTCGAACTGGTAGTAGACGAACAGGAGGGCGCCGGTGAGAAGGATGACGAATTGCATCGGGATCTTGACCAGCGCATTGAACAGAAGCGAGAGACGGCTTTCGCCGAGTGAGCGCGCGGTGAGATACCGCTGGACCTGGCTCTGGTCGCAACCGAAATACGAGAGCATCAAGAAGGTGCCACCGAGGAGCCCACTCCAGAACGTGTAGGTCACGGTCGGGTCGAAAGTGAAATCCACGGTCTCGGTTCTCCCGGTGGCGCCGGCCAATCGCACAGCGGAGAGGAAGGAGACGTCGCCCGGAAGGCCGGCGACGACGGCTCCGAGGGCGAAGAGAATCCCGAAGAGGATGATCAACATCTGCCACATCTCGACCCACATCACCGCCCGCATTCCACCGAGAGCCGTGTAGATGGTGGCTCCCGCGCCGATGGCGAGGATGATGAGCTCTTCATCGATGCCAAAGACGATCGCGAGCACGACCGACGGGGCGTAGATGACGATGGCGTCCGATAGCGCCCGGTTCAGGAGAAACAGGAGGCTCGTGAGGCTGCGCGTCTTTCCATCGAAACGATTCTCGAGATACTCGTAGGCGGTATAGACGCGCGCCCGATAGAAGAACGGGACGAGGGTGGCGCAGAGGATGACCATGGCGATGGGAAGACCGAAGTAGATCTGGACGAACCGCATGCCGTCGATGTAACCCTGGCCGGTCGTTCCCACGAGGGTGATGGCGCTCGCCTGAGTCGCCATGACCGAAAGCGCGATCGCGTACCAGGGCATCGCGCGGCGGGCGAGAAGGAAGTCCTCGATACCCCGGTTGCCGCGTCCGGTGCGATATCCGATGAAGCCAATGAGCCCGAAATACAAAACCACGACCAGCCAATCGACCGGATGCATCAACGAGCGCAAGTCGAGAAGAGGACGAGCAAGAGATAGACGAAGAGGGTATTGGCGAGGACGACGACGTAGAAGCGCTTCCACGTCCCGAACAAGGGTGCGCGGTCGCGTTTCTCGTCGTCGGGCTGGTTTACCATTGCTCGGGTGCGTGGCATTATAGCCGCTCGTGAGGAAAGCCAAATGACACGCCGCTCGTGGATCGTCGTCACGCTCTGCTTGGTTCCTTTGTCCGTCGCCCAGGCCCAGCTCGAGCCCATCGTCGAGGACCGAGGCGCCTCCGGGCTCGCCCTCCAGCTTCGCAAGCTCGCCGCAGGAGCGACCTTCCTGCACACGACCGCTCATCCCGATGACGAGGACAACGGTCTTCTGGTGATGTTGAGTCGCGGTCGCGGACTTCGCACGTCGCTCCTCACCGTCACCCGGGGCGACGGAGGCCAGAACGAGATCGGATCCGAGCTCTTCGAAGCGATCGGCATCCTCCGCACCGAAGAGCTCATGGCGATGCACCGGGTCGACGGCGCCGACCAGTACTTCACCCGGGCCTACGAGTTCGGCTACTCCTTCAGCGTCGAAGAGACGCTCGAGAAATGGGGCGAGGAGGAGATCCTCGGGGACATCGTGCGCCTGATACGGATGATACGTCCAGACGTCGTGGTCTCGCTTCCTCCGGAAGGTGAAGGCGGCGGCCAGCACCATCAGACCTCGGCGCTACTGACCCGGGAGGCGTTCTCCGCCGCCTTCGACCCCGATCGGTTCCCCGAGCAGATTGCCGAGGGGCTCCAACCGTGGCAGCCACTCAAACTCTACTCACGCACCCGCGTCGGACCGGGTCGGGAGCCGGATGCGGCGTCGGGCAACGCCGACGCACACGTCGTTCGCATGGACACCGGGATCTACGATCCCATTCTCGGTCGTTCTTACCACCAGATGGGCGCCGAAGCACGAGCCAACCACAGGTGTCAGGGGATGGGGCAGCTTCGCGCCGCCGCCGGAGCACACGACTCGCTCTGGAAGCTCGAAGACGCCCGCATCGAGATCGACGAGAACGAGCAGGATCTCTTCGACGGTATTCCGATGGGTATCGAGAGGATCAAGAGCTTCACCAGCGCCGCCTTCGTTCACGAAGCGCTCGATGCCATCGCCGCCGAAGTCGAAGCCGCGCAAGACGCCCTCCTGCCAACCGAGCCCTGGAAGACGCTTCCCCCGTTGCGTCGCGGCCTTCATGCGATTCGTGCGCTACGGTCGGAAATCGGGCGGGCAGCGGAGCTTTCCGACGAAGAGCGGTTCGAGCTCGAGCACCGGCTCGCCCCCAAGGAAGAGGACTTCGAGCGGGCCATCGCCCTCGCCCACGGGCTGGTCGTCGCTCCGACGACGCCGAGAGGAGAGGTGACGCGCGGCTCGACATTCCGCGTCGACATCGGAGTCACCAATCCGAGCCCCGAGCCGATCGAGCTCATCGAGGCGAAAGTGGAGGTACCGGCGGGGTGGCGCGTGACGCCCGTCGACGAAGAAAAGCGACCTTTCCCCTCGATGCCGGCATCGCTCGCGACGAACGCGACGCTCACCGCGGGTTACGACGTCGTCGTCGGCTCCGATGCCGTCTACGACCGGCCGTACTGGGCTCGTCCCGACGGGCCGGTGGACCGCTTCGTCTTCAACGAGCCGGAGCATTTCGGCCTTCCCTGGAGACCGCCGGTGGTCACGTCCCGAGTCGTTTTTCGCTCGGGCGACGTCGAGGTGAGCTCGTCGAAAGCGGTGCAGCACCGCTACGAGGGTCGCTGGGTTGGCGACGAGAAGCAAAAGGTGGTTTCGGTCCTACCTCTGGTCTCGGTTACGCTGTCACCCTCGGTCGTCGTCTTCCCAACGGGGGCCGATGACAAGACGCGGCCCGTCTCGGTCACCGCGCTCTACAAGGGAACGAATCCCGTGGACGGCACGCTCGCGCTCGAGCCGCCCTCAGGCTGGAGCGTTTCTCCGAAGCACGCGGCACTTCATTTCGAGCGGGAAAACCAGGCCGTTACGGTGCGGTTCGACATGACGCCTCCGGAGAACGTGACGAGCGGAACCTACGGAGTGAAAGCGGTCGCCCGTTTGGACGAGAACGAGTTCCGTGAAGGCGTCCAGACGATCGCTTACCACCACATCCAGACGCGGTACCTCTTCCATCCCGCCGAAGCGCGGATCGAAGCGCTCGACCTGCAGGTCGCACCGGTAAGCGTCGGCTACGTGATGGGGGTGGGGGA
The DNA here is from genome assembly GCA_035620555.1 of Vicinamibacteria bacterium. Lineage (NCBI taxonomy): Bacteria > Pseudomonadati > Acidobacteriota > Vicinamibacteria > Vicinamibacteria bacterium. The sequence continues at coordinate 5,817 of DASPGQ010000594.1, read as the reverse complement.
CGAGGTGCCGGTGGCGATCCGCCAGCTCGGCGCAAAGCTCGTGTTCCTCGACGAGGAGCAGCTCGCCGAGGGCGACCTGTCTCAATATGACGTCATCATGACCGGTGTCCGTGCTTATGAGAACCGCCTCGACTTGAGGGCTTACAACCGGCGACTGCTCGACTACGTGGCGGAAGGGGGCACGCTTCTCGTCCAGTACAACAAGTTCGAGTTCAACGAGGCGCAGTGGGGACCTTATCCGAAGAAAGTAAGCCGTAACCGGGTCACCGTCGAGGAGGCGCCCATAGAGATCCTGGTTCCCGATCACCCCGTTTTCAACCAGCCCAACAAAATCACGGAAGAGGACTGGGACGGGTGGGTCCAGGAACGCGGTCTGTACTTTCTCGAGGAAGAGGGAGACCCCCGATATCGGGACCTTCTCGCCTCGGAGGATCCCTGGGAATACAACCGGGGCGTCAAGAAGGGCCTGCTGGTCGAAACCGAGTACGGGAAGGGACGCTGGATGTACGTCGGACTCGGGTTTTTCCGCCAGCTGCCGGCGGGAGTCCCTTCGGCGTACAAGCTGTTCGCGAACCTGCTGAGCCTAAAGGACGCGTCCACTTCGGCGGGTGAGTAAGGGCGGATATCGCCGAGAGAGCATCGGGCTCGTTCTCGGCCCGCTGGTATTCACGGCTCTGCTTCTCTTGCCGCTCGGCGAAGTTCCCCAACCGGCACAGCGCATGATGGCGGTAGCCGCACTGATGGCCATCTTCTGGGTGAGCGAGGCGATCCCGCTCGCCGCGACCTCCCTCTTTCCCCTGGCGCTGTACCCCGTGCTCGGCCTTGGCTCGGCGTCCGAATCCTCCGCCCCCTACGCCAACCACCTCGTGTTCCTGTTCCTTGGAGGCTTCATGCTGGCCCAGGCGATGCAGCGGTGGGGCCTGCACCGGCGAATGGCGCTCCAGATCGTCCGATGGGTCGGTACTTCCCCATCGCGCCTCGTGCTCGGCTTCATGTGCGCCTCGGGGTTCCTCTCGATGTGGGTTTCCAACACCGCAACGGTGGCCATGATGATGCCCATCGGCTTCGCCGTCGTTCAACAAGCCGCCGAGACCGTGGGTCGCGAATCGAAGATCGACGTCCGGCCCGGCCGTTTCCATTTCGGAGTCGACCTCATGCTCGGGATCGCCTACGGCTCTTCGATCGGAGGGGTCGCGACGTTGATCGGGACGCCGCCCAACGTCCTCCTCGCGGGAACGATGGCCGAGACCCACGGCATCGAGATCTCTTTTCTGAAGTGGCTCGCCTTCGGTCTTCCCCTGAGCGCCGTGTTCCTGCCTCTTACCTGGTTGTGGCTCACGAAGATTGTTTTTCCGCTCGAGATCGACTCGATTCCCGGCGGCGGAGAGCAAATCGAAGTCGCGATGCGGCGACTCGGACCGTTGACAACGCCGGAGAAGCGGCTCGCAGTCGTGTTCGGACTGACCGCCGCCGCCTGGACGTTCGCTCCCATCTGGACCGCGTGGATCCCGACGGGTGATCTCGTCACTGACTCGACCATCGCCATGATTGCCACGGTGTTGCTGTTCGTGCTACCCGCGGGAAACGGCGAGCGGCTTCTCGATTGGGAAGCGGCTTCGAAGCTCCCGTGGCATGTCGTGCTCTTGTTCGGAGGGGGATTCTCCCTCGCGGCCGGATTCGAGCGAAGCGGCCTTTCGACCTGGGTGGGGGAAGGTCTCATCGCGTTCGAGCGGGCGCCCCTTCTCCTGTTCATCGTCGTCGTAGTGACACTCTTGGTGACTTTGACCGAGTTCGCCTCCAATACCGCCTCGGCCGCGATGTCCATACCGCTCCTCGCGGCGACGGCCGATACCATGGGTATCTCGCCGCTCCTTCTCGCGATCCCGGCGACCGTCGCCGCCTCGTGCGCTTTCATGCTCCCAGCGGCCACGCCGCCCAATGCGATCGTGTTCGGAACGGGCTATTTCACCGTGCCGCAGCTCGCAAAGGCCGGAATCGGCGTGAATCTGCTCGGCATCGTGCTCGTGAGCCTCTTCACGTGGTTTCTGGCTCGCCCGATCTTCGGGATCTGAGCGATGTTTTGGTGATGGCTCACCGTCACGGCGTCGCTGGCGGAGGAACGCGGCGCTTCGTCGCCTGCTCGAATGCGTAGGCGAGCTCGATGAGACGAGGCTCGCTGCAGGACGGGCCGGTGAAGCTCACGCCGAAAGGCGCGGGACGAGCATCGAATCCCCCGGGGAAATCCGGAGTCGCGGCATTGGGCGCCCGGCCGAAGGGGACGATCACCGTGGGATAGCCGGGCCGGGCCGCGATCGAAGCGCCGCTCGCGCCGGGGAAGAGCAGCGCGTCGAGCTGATTCGCCTGCATCACCTCGTCGATGCCATGGGATCCCGCAAGCTCGAGATCCCTTCTTCGATCCACCTCATAGCGAGTCCTGTCGACGGCGAGGTCGATCTCGTCGGAGATGTCGAGGCGAGATTGCGCGTACTTGATGGCGTTTTCGGGAGCACGGGCCAGGTTGAAAAACCGCAGCTCGCTTAGAGTTTTGACCGGTGCGGTCGGTCCTAGACTCGCAAGCCAAGCGTTGAAGTCGCGCTTCATGCCGTACTTGAGAACGATCGAGCACTCCGAGTCGTGGCCTTTGCGCTCGTCGATGCCCGCGCAAGAGCTCCAGGTCAGAAAGTTTCTCTTGGGGTCGGAGTCCACGATGCTCGGAATGTCAGCGGGGTCGACGATGACGGCGCCCTCCTTCTTCAGTATCTCGATGGCCTCGGCCATCAGCGCCGCTCGATCGGAGTCCAGACCGCCTCGCGAATCGGTCTCGGCGGGAAGCGTGACTGCATCGTAATAGAACGCACGAGGAATTCCGATTCGCGCGCCCATGAGCCCCTCTCGCCTCAGAAACGCCGTGTAGTCCCGGTTGGGTGGCGGCGTGCACGTGGTCGTGGCCGGGTCATTCGGGTCCGGCGATGGGCTCTCGAGCGCCCCGAGCAGGATGGCGGCGTCGGTGACCGTCCGCGCCATCGGCCCCGCGGTGTCCTGATCGGCTGTGATCGGAATGACGCCGTATCGGCTGATGCGGCCCACGGTCGGCTTGATGCCCACGAGCATGTTCTGGTTCGAGGGGCTCAAGATGGACCCCGACGTCTCGGTGCCAACGTTGGCCGCCCAGAAGCTCGTCGCCGTCCCGATTCCCGAGCTCGACCCGCCGGTTCCGAGTGCTGGCCGTCCATCGTCGAAACCGCGGCGCGGATCCGGACGAGGATCGTACGGGTTCATCCCGAAACCACCGAGAGCGCTGTAATTGCCCGGCATCGGGCTCGGTGCCCCGGCCACCCAGTTGGCGAGCTCGGTGAGAACCGTCTTGGCGAGAATGATGGCACCGGCGTCCCTCAGGTTCTTCGTCAGCGTCGCCTCATAGGGCGGCGTGAAGTTCTCGAACGCAAGGGCCCCGCCCGTCGTCGGCACGCTGGTCGTGTGAATGTTGTCCTTGAGAGCCAAGGGAATTCCGTGGAGCGGGCCACGATCTCTACCCTCGGCTCTCTCTCGATCGAGTGCATCCGCCTCGGCGAGCGCCGTCCGGCTCACCGTCATGACCGCATTCACCGTATCTTCGTAGTAGGCGATTCGCGCAAGATAGAGGAGCACGAGCTCTCTCGAGGTCACGCGTCCGTCTCGAAGCGCGGTCTGCAGATCCGGGATCGTGGCTTCGACCACGTCGAAGCCGTGTGGCTCGGAATCGGGCGTTTGGGCGTTCAGGGTCGTGACCGAAATCGCCATGGACAACAGCAACGCTCGTCGCATCGTCGTTTCCCTCGCGAAAGCGGGGATGATGAGTCAGTTTCCCGCGGGAGTCAAAGGCGCCGGGCGTCACCCGTCATCGGACCAATCGCGTTTCTCACCTTTACCCGAGCGCTCCTCCGCCTCGGCGACCCAACCCCGGCGGAGCTCGGCGGCGGGTACGCTCGACAAATAAGGCTTGATGTCCAGGATCGGCGTCCCGTCCAGCATGTCGAGGCCACGCACGCGCAGGCTCGCACCGTCCCTTCCGAGAAGGCGGACGACGGTCAGTCCGATGGGATTCGGTCGCCGCGGCGAGCGCGTGGAGAAGACGCCGTGAGGACGATCGTCACTTGGAGGGCAGGTTACGAGGTCGAATCCCTCGGCTCGGTGGAACTGCCAGATGACGAACAGATGGGAGAAGCCCTCGATATCCCGGAGGCCATCGGCGAGCTCGGGGAGAAGCTCGAGGGTGCCCTCGGAGGTGTGCGTCGCTCCCACGCCCCGAGGTATCTGCGAAGTTTCCGAGAACGGGCTCCGCACGAAGCCGATGGGTTGCAGGCGGACGCTCTCGCTCGCCATCCTAAGAGTGTTCAATGCCGTTGGCGGGACCTGCGATCGTCCGGCCGCCACGGCTCGGGCTGCTTACGGCGCGGCAAGCGCGCCGGGCTCGCTCCGCTCGCGCAGGGTGGGCCGATTTCTTCATCACCCTGCTGACTAGAGGGAGATGATGAGACCCCCGACGAAGTGGGCCTGCCAAAACGTCGATGCGCGCTCGAACGACGTGCAACCGAAGACTCCACAGGCGAAATCCTGTTCTCCACCACCGGCACGCGTCCCGAAGACGCGAGCATCGAATCGAAACCCGAGCCGCCGGCTGAACTTGGATCGAAAACCGGCCCCGAGGGAGAAGGAGAACTTCGTCACCGAGGAGGCGTCGGGCACATCAGGATTGAACAAGCCCACGCCCGCACCCCCGGCGGCATAGGCGCTAAACGACTCGTTGCCACCACCGTAGAGAACGCCGGCGTGGATGTAATCGATCCCGGCGTCGAACAGAGGGTCGCCCGCGGACGATGCCGGGACATTCTCCGCCGGAGGTCCGATCGTGGGCGCTTCTCCTTGAAGAACTTTCGAGCGCTGATGGGTCCAGAGGACTTCGATCTTCAGAAACTCGGTGAGACCGTAGTCGAAGAAGATTCCGTAGCTTCCGGAATCCTCGACTTCGAGGATCACGTTGTCGGTCTCTTCCCCGGTTCGGAAGGCACCGTTCGCTCGGAGGCCGTAGAAGGGAGTGATCTCGATCGCCGGCTGTGCCGTGAGTATCTCTGCCGACGCCAGCCATGCGATTACAGCGGGGAGTAGGATCTTCAGCGACATGGGATGCGGTCTCCTGGCCATAGAATCGCTGTGGAGTTTATCGCATTCCGCGGAACCGCCGCGCGGAATCAGTCCGCTCAACGATATTGACGCGCCTGCATCTCGAACAGAGCGGCGTACGATCCCGAGCGGCCGAGCAGTTGCTCGTGAGTACCGCTCTCGGTGATCCTTCCGCCGTCCAGTACGCAGATACGATCGGCGAGTCGAACCGTGGAGAAACGATGGCTGATGAGGACGGCGGTCTTCTCGCGGGTCAACTCCTGAAACCGCTGGAACAAGGCAAGCTCCGCCCTCGCATCGACGGAGGCGGTCGGCTCGTCGAGCACGATGACCTGCGCATCGCGAAAAAAACCTCTGGCGAGCGCCACTTTCTGCCACTCGCCCACGCTGAGCTCTTCACCGTCGACGAACCATTTGCCGAGCACGGTATCGTAGCCGTTCTTCAAACGACGCAAGAACTCATCGGCGCCCGAGCGTTCCGCAGCGCGATCGACCCCGGGGTCGCCGGGGGCGAGGTGGATGTTTCCGAGCCAGATGTTCTCCCGGGCGGTGAGATAGTAGGGAACGTAGTCCTGGAAGACGACGCTTATGGCTCGGCGCAATTCCTCGGTCGAAAACTCGCGAAGATCCACACCATCGATCGTGATTCGACCCCGG
>DASPGQ010000593.1 GCA_035620555.1 Vicinamibacteria bacterium | reverse complement strand
CATTCCATGGCGCTGCGGTCGACTGCAGAAGATCACGACGTCGCCCTCGGATACGGGAATATTCGAGATGCTGCCCTCGTTCTCGAGGAGAAACTCTCCGCCCTCGAAATCACGCTCGCGTCTCGAGAGCATCACCAGAGCCTGATAGGGAAACCATACCGGGCCGTAGATGTCGCGGTGCAAATGATTGATCCCGCCTTGCTCGTAGCCGATGAGGATGGAGGACGGCCGATTCTGCCCGCGGTCGCGACAGCGTTGCCAGAACTCGAATAGATCGGTGGGATAATCCGGCGGAGCGATCGACTCATACAAGCGATGCCGCAGACGTCCGAGCGGCTCGGGCAATGGCTCCCGGTAGTAATGATAGGCTCCGATGCCGTATCCGCGCGGCGCCATGTTCACGCTGCGCTCGAAACGCGATGGGTCGGACGACTCCGAGAGAATCGATGAGCATTCCGAGGCGCTCAGAAGCTTCTGCAATCGAGAGAATCCGCACTCGGCGAGCTCTCGTCGGGCTCGCTTCCAGCTGATACGGCCGAGTCGTTCTTCGAGCCCCGAGCCCCGGCTGGAGCGATGCACGCGCCGTGGCTCCGGCAGAGCAACTGGAGGAGACTCACCCGAGCCCAGGGGTCTGAATCCCCGGGCAAGCACCGACTCTTCGTCACGAAGTGGCTCAACCCGGTCCGCGTTCCATCTCAACGCGCCGAGCTGGGAAACGGTCGCGTATTCTCGCGTCAGATAGTGCCCCACGAATCTCACGCCCAGCCGCGCAACCCATCCACTGAGGGATTCCGAACGTCGGGGTCGCGCTCCTTCTTTTTTGAGGCGCCGGCGTTGCGTTTCCGCGCGAGGTGAGGCCCCGGGGCGACCGTCGGCGCGAACCACGCGATGCCACGGAAGCTCGGACGAGGTGTCGCATCCGGCGACGGCGCGACCGGCGGCTCGGGCGGTTCCGGGTGCGCCCGCCATCGCTGCGAGCTCCTGGAAAGAGCGCGTCTCACCGCATGGAATCTCCTCGAGCGCCTTCAAGTATCGATTCACTCGGGGATCTCCCGGTCGATTCCAATCACGGCCCCGTTCCGAATGGTGACGTCCACGGCCAGCCCCCACAACGGCTGACCGGGAGTGCGCGTGTAAATACGAGCCATAAGGTAGTCCGCCGCGCTCTCGGGAATCGCGATCCGCGCCGATCGCGTCTCGCCCTGGGATCCGACGGGGTTGCGAGCTCCGCTCTCGTTGTCGAAAACGAACCACTCGTACTCGTACGCCTCGACCGCCGCGAGCCCACTCTCTTCTCCGAGATTCGTGAAAACGAGCTCTCGGCCTTCGACGTGGAACGCATCGAGCGGGTTCAGGCGGCCGAAGTAGTAGGACACGACCTTGTCTCGTCGCCGGATGAGCGTATCGGCGAGATAATTTGCGGCTTCCTTCGACAAGTAGTCGCCGGTCTTCACGATTCCGCGAATCGCTTCGTCGGTGAATCTCGCCACGATCTTGGCGGCCCAGAAGGCATCGTCGGCGAGCATGTGATCGAACGCCCGATTGGGGTACTCGGGCTTCCATCTCCGAGGCTCGAAGAAATCCGCCTCGATCCGCCCAACCTCGGCGTAACGCGGATAGGGGTATTCGACGCTGCGCCAGGCTCGGTCCCAGACGCCGAACGTATAAGCGGCCTTCCAGATCGATTCGAGATCGATGAGATACTCGTTTCCCCCGCGCGGATCCTGAGGGGCGATTCTCTGCAGATAATCCGAGCCGCTTCCCAGCGTGGAGCCGAAGTCGATGAGGTAATGACGCAGGTACCCCCCGTCCTCCCCGTTGGTAATGAAAGTATCGAGAGTATTGATGGCGCGGCAGTCGTCATGGTTGAGCCAGGATGCAAAAACACGGTACCCGCGAAGTTCGCGCCGGTGCTCGTGAGGAAAGATGTCGTTGGGATCGTCGGGACGCGTGCCGTAAAACTCGAACGGGCCGATCACCTCACCGGGGACGAGTAGGCTCGCCACGGCGCGAACGTTACCGTCCGGTCCCCTGGCGGCATTTTCGAGCATGAACCTCAGGTACTCGCGATCCATCGGGGCGGTCTTGCCTCCCGGAAGCGCGATCGTCGCCAAGGGGCCGATCTCGAGGAGCTCGGCGTTGAGGTAGACGATGTAAGCTTCGGGGACGTTGTACCCGATGGCGTGAAAGAAGTTCTTCGAGATCACGTCGGCCCCGGTCGAGAGGTTCGGGTGCTCGCGGGGATCGAACTTGAGGAAATACACGTTCCCGCGCGCGTCGCGTACGGTGAAGCCGGGCGTGATTCCGCTGCGCTTGGCCGAGACGATAATGATCGGCCTGGCGGTGTCCGGCGGACCGCCGATATCCGGCCCTCGCGAAAGCTCCTCGATGCTCATTTCCTTCATCCCGATGCGGTTCGTGAACCAGCTCGAATCGGGAACCTCCCCCAGGGTGTTGACGTTCATCGCTCGCGGGATCGGGCGTGCGGGCGGATCCTGGGCGAACGTGTTCTCCAGCAGGTCGTATGTGGCACTCAACTCGATCGGTTCGGGCTTGGCGATCGGCAGGCGGTCGTTGTCGACGACGATGGGGTCGTCCGGGTAGAAGCGGGGAAGGAGCGCCGCGGACAAGAGAAGGGGCAGGATGGTTTTCAAAATGACGACGACCCCCGGACGTAGTAACGTGTGGTTTCTCGGCTGAAGGCAATCTCGAGTCGAATCACGACGTCGCGATAGCTCTTGAATCTCGTGCCGAACCCGTAGTCCCACTCGAGCGTCGAGAGATCGAGCTCGCTCGTGGCCTGGCTGACCGTGCCGGCATCGCTGAAAACGAGCAGCTCCCAGAAGGCGACCGGCTCCCATCGGTACTCGGCTTGCATCAAGAGTAGTTTCTCGCCGCGGAAGCGGAAGCTATCGAAGCCGCGAAGCGTGTGGCTCCCGCCCAGCGACTGCTGCATGAAGAAGGGAACGCGTGCGCCCGTTTCTGGCCGATCGATGTTGACCGCGGACCGGAGCGCAAGAACGCGCTGTCGAGAGCCGAGGGGGAGGAAACCGCGGACATCGATGCCGAAGCGCTCGAAGTCCCCTGGGCCGTCTTCCCGGTCGTCGAAACGCTCGAGCGAGGCGCCGACCATGAGGCCGCGGTGGGGGTTACCAGGCTCGTCGCGAAGGTCGACGAACACCTGCCCGCCATAACGCACATAGTCGGGCGCATCATCGAGGCGGGGTGCCTCGGTGTCGTCGAAGAGAGTTTCGATCGAGGGATAGCGCGTCGATCGGCCGGAATCGAGCTCGTTCCATTGGAGGCCGCCGGTCGCGCCCAGCGCCACGTTGCGACCGAGCTGCACGCCCGTTCGTAGATAGAAGCGGGTTTCCTTCTGGAGATAGCTCGTTCGGTTTTCGAGACTAGCGTCCGGGCCGATGCCGTAGAAATCCTCTTCGGGAAGATAGCGGTAACGAAAGGTCGCGTAGAGCGGAATGTTTCCCATCCGGGGCCGTCGGTCGCCAAGCTCGTAGACGTCATCGCCTTTCCACGAACGCCCGGGGATCTGACGACCGATGTGAGGCATCAGCCCGAATTGAACGTCGTAGTGTTGATAGCCTCTCCAGGAGTAGAAGGCCGCGCCCGCGGCATCGACTGGTCCGAGGAAGTCCGGCTCCCAGTACCGCACCCCCAGAGCGGCGCCCGAGCCGCGACTGGGCCAGGCCACCCGAGGATAGAAGCCGTTCCAGTTCCAGTCGGCGATCGTGGGTGTCTCCGCTTTGTCCAGTTTCAGGAACTGCTTCTCGACTTGCGATTGTTCGGGCGGCCGGACTTCGTTTCTCTTCCGCTCCCGGGCGAGTCTGAGAAGCTCCTGGCGAGTCGTTGCCTGAGGGCTCTCGGGAGCCTGTGCTTGAGTGGCGGTCACCAGTCCAACGATGGTCAGGAGCAGCATCGGAGCAATCAAGATCCGCGCAGTCTACCAGCTTCCTCGACTTTGCGAACGAACGGCGGGCTCGGAGATTCTCACCTTCGCTCACCGTGCCGTTGTCGTCGCTAGCGCTTCCCGTTCGACGGCATAGCGGGCGGCGTCTACCCAGAGACGAACGTGCTCCGGTCTGAGTGTGGGAAACGCATCTTTCCGCCGATTCGCGGTGAGCTCCAGGTAGAGCCGCTCGGGGTCGGACGCACTCAGGGCTTTGACGGTCGCGACTCCGGAGTTTTGCAGGAGCGTTCCGTGATGGAATCCGATTCCCTTGAAGGTCAGCAGGTGGATCTCCTCGATCAGCGCCGGGCGGACGTCCTCCGGAATCGGCAGTCCATCACGCTCGCTTGGATCTTCCAACGCCCGCAGCAGTTGCCGCGGTCTCTCGATCCCGATCTCGGCAAGCGATGCAATCGACTCGCTCGACAAGTTCTGGAGATGAGAGAGGCGGAGCTCGATCGAGCCGACGTTGGCATCCTTGATCGCGAGCGTGACCGAGAGCCAGAAGACGACGTGAATGGGTAACGTGGCCATTATTAAAGACAATCGCGGTCCTCGCGGGACGCGGGTCCGCGGTTCCCACGTCTCGTTACCATGGAACGTGAAAGACACCGCCGAGAACATCGCAAAGGCATCGATCGCCAGGGCGGGGAAGCCCAGAAATCCCAGAAGCGGCATCTCGAAGAGTTTCATTCCTTCGAGCCCGCGCACGGTGTAGAGCCATTTCTGAGGGGCGAGAAAGTTGAAACTCTCCCACACGAGACCGCAGAGGAATCCGGCAACGAGCAGGCGCAGAGGCACCTGGATGCGCCCCCCCTCCCAGTCCGCGAGGAGCGAGCGAGCGCCACGACGGTAGTTCCATGGATCGAGGACCAGGCTCAAGCTTCCCCAAACGAGTGGACCCAGGTAGTAGGGAAATACGAGCGCGGTGACGATCATGGCCACGCCCAACCCCTGTAACGCGTTAGGCAACCATGAGGGGAGCTTTCTGGGCTTCGATCGAAGACCCCGGAACAGGCCGAGCGCTCCGAGCGCGTCGTGGGTTTCGAACAGCCCGGTCAGGACCGTGGCGAAGCAGACGATACCGAAGAGGCCACCGGCGAGGACGTCCACCTCGTCTCCTCTTCCGAAGACCTCTACGTAGTACCAGTTCTGGAGTCTCAGGTTCAAGAGCTCGAAAAAGCTCCAGAACGTGGTCGACCACAGGAGGACGGGGAGGAGGAGCGGCCGCCGGCTCGTCATGAGCGAGCCACCGGTCCGGATCTGGACGAAACCATCGAGGCACAACAGGTAGCTCCACCAGGCCCAGGCATAGAACGGCTGAGCGATGAGCCCCCAGTCCTTGTACAGCCCCCAAAAGGCCAGAAGGAGCCCACACGATCCGATCGATAGAGAGAGCCTTCCTTTCATGGCGTCCTTATCTCGCTTCGTCAGGGCGGCGTTCGCGGAAAACCGCAGCCAGTCCAGCGAACGTTCGATCGATACGTGAGCCCTTACGGTTCTCGATTCGGTCTCGGGGCAACGGGGTTAACATAGCGCGGTGACGAGTCGATATCGAACCGACGACGTCATCGTCGTGTATTTGATCGTGACCGCGTTTCTCGCCGCGGTCTACCGGGTGAATCTTCCCCAGTGGGAGATGGTCCTCCTGATTCACATAGTCGGAGCCTGCCTCCTCTACGGTTTGCGGTTTCTTCCCGAGCGGCTGCCCGTGGGAGTGCGATTCCTTCGCGATTGGTACCCGGTGATGATCTTCCCTCTTCTCTACAAAGAAGTCGAGCGATTCGCCTCGGTGGTCGGAAACTGGGGGCTGACGGATATCCTGGTGAACATCGAGGTCGCGACGTTTCGAGGCCATCCGAGCCTCTACCTGAGCGAAGCGCTGCCTTACATTCCACTCTCCGAGTATCTGCATTTCTGCTACTTCGCCTACTTGCTTCTCGTTCCCCTTGTGGGCGGCCGATGGTACTTCGGAGGACGGAAGCAAGCCTTCGACGAGCTGCTTTGGCTCGTTTCCGTAACGTTCGCGTCGAGTTATCTCTTCTACATCCTCTTTCCCGTCGATAGTCCTTTCTATCGTTTCGACCCGCTCGAGACGCCGCTCCGAGGCAGCTTCTTCTACGAGCTGGTCCATTTCGTCTCCGAGCGGGGTGGCGCGCGCGGGGGTGCCTTCCCGAGCTCGCACGTCTCCATCTCGACCGTCGTTCTGCTCGAGGCATTTCGCCATGAGCGCAGGCTGTTCGCCTGGCTGCTCCCAGTGTACTTGGGCCTAGTCACCGCCACGGTTTACGGGAGGTTCCACTATGCGGTGGACGTCCTCGGGGGGTGGCTGCTCGCGGCGGCGGTGGTCGGGCTGAGCGTCGCGATCCAACCCCGCCGCTCCGGGTCTTCGAGAGCTTGCCCTTGACGGTCGATCGAGCTCGGTCGATTCTCTTCGCTATCGCGCTTCTCGCACCCGGGGGCGCCAGCGGCGAATCACCGCGTATCGACCTCTACACTATGGGGCCGGGCGACGTGCTCTTCTCCAAGTTCGGTCACGCCGCCTTGTGCGTCGTCGCCTCGGACCTTCCCGCTGGCGGCGTCTGCTACAACTACGGGACTTCGGACTTCTCCCGTCCCATCGGACTCGGCTGGGAAGTGGTTCGCGGGCGCGCGGAGTTCTGGGTCTCCGTCTCCGACCTCGCGAGCACCGTGCTCTCTTTCGAGAGCGACGACCGTACGATCTACCGGCAAGCGTTGCCGCTCGCCCCGGAGGCGGTCGCGGCGCTCGCCGCCGCGCTTGCCGAGGACGCTTCTTTCGAGAAGCGCGTATACATCTATAACCATTTCCTCGAGAACTGCTCGACGAGGCCCCGGGATCACATCGACGCCGCGACCGGAGGCGCTCTCCGACGCTCCCGAGTCGACCACGCACCGACGTACCGAGACTACGCCGTCGAGGGCCTGGGGAGCTTTCACGCTGTCCTCGTGCCATTGACCGACCTCATCATGGGGCGTTGGGCGGATCGGCGAATCAACGCGTTCGAGGCCATGTTCATTCCCGAAGTGCTGCGCCGGGCCGTCGAGATCGACCTGGGAGCGCCAGCCGAGCTCCTGTACGAGCGCCGAGGACCAATCGACCGGGCCGACCCAGCCGGCTCCCGTAGGGTACTCTGGTGGCTCGTCGTCGCTTTTCTCGTGGTTCACGCGGCCGCCGGTTTCCTCGGACAAGCAGGACTGGCGCGAGCGATAGGTGCGCTCACGCTCGGGGGGCTCGGGTTGTTTCTCTTGGCGGCTGCCGCAGTCTCGGTCCTGCCAGAGCTTCGATTCAACGAGCTGCTCCTCGTCTTTCTTCCGACCGACTTCTATCTGCTCTCGACGGGCGCCAACGTCCGTAACTATTTGTACGGCCGGCTCGTGCTCCTGGCCGCCGTTGCACTCCTGGCAGTGGCAGGAGTCGTGATCCAGCCGCTCTGGCCTTTCTGGAGCCTCGCTTTCGGGGTGATTGCACTGAGGGTGCGAACGAGACCCCGCTAGCCATTTGTATCATTGTATGATACAAATAGTTTATGATCTCGATCGACCTGGATTCACCCGTTCCTCTGGCGGAGCAGGTTCGTGCGGGTGTTCGACAGGCGATCGCCCACGGCAGCGTGACTCCGGGACAGTCTCTGCCCACCGTGCGCCAGCTCGCGGCCGACCTTGGCGTGAACATGAACACGGTGGCCCGGGCTTACCGGTTGCTGGAGGCCGATGGCCTGGTCCGAACGGTTCGAGGACGGGGGACGCTGGTGCGTTCCGCCCGGGAAGACCCCGATGTGGCCCAGCGAAGCCTTCGTGAACGCATCGGGCGGTCGATCCGAGAGTTGGTGTCCGACGCCCGACTCGCGGGACTGACTCGCAATGAGCTGGAGTCGATGCTTCGCGAGGAGACTCGGGTCGTATGGTCGAAGGAGTAAGGTGATGGAAACTTTCGAACGGCTATTCACAGCGGTGATGATCGGCTTTCCGGCGGTTCTGGCCACGGCCTGGCCCGTCAAGTCGTCTTCGGGTGACGACTCGGCCCGCATGAAGGCGATCTCGCGGCTGAAACGCCGCTTGTGGCTCGGAACCGCGGCAGCCCTGGCGGTCTTCCTCGTGTTGCACGTCGGACTGCAGCTCGCGATGGCCTATTACCTCTGGATGGCCTTCTTCCCCCTGTGGTTTGCCCTGGCCATGCCGCTTCTAGCCGCCAAGGATCCCGGTTGGCAGCCAGTGCAGCAGGGACCCGTTCGCACGGCGACTCTCGAGCGCCGAGACGTCCTTCCTTCATCGTTGCAGCGTGCCTGGATGGGTGTGGGGCTCTTGTGGGGGCTCCTTTTGACGGCCACTATCCTCGGCATGCTTCGAGAGGGAGGGCCGTGGTGGATGCTTTTCTTCAGTGTCATGGCCGGTCTCGAGCTGGGTTTTTTCCACTGGGCGATGCGGCGCTCCATGGTGGAGCCGGAGCACCGAGCGTCAGGGGAATCGGCCGAAGTTGCACGGGCACGCGAGAGCCTGAGAAACCTCAAGCTGTGGGGTTGGCTCGGGATCGCAACTCTGGCGATGATCGCCTTTTCGCTGCCGCCGCTCGTCTTGTCCTGGCTCGGCGACGAGGCGCTGAATCTAGCCATTGGTTTGGGAGTCGGCGGCGGCGTGCTGGGGGGAATTGGCGGGAGCGTGCTCGGCGTCATGGCCGACGTTTACCGGACGCGAATCAACCGGCAGGTCAACCTGCAGCGAGCCGGAGAGAGTGGCACCTTGGGCGAGCTGAGGTGACCGGCAAGATGGGCTGAAGCTTCCATCAGCCTAGCGAGCCGCGTAGCCCATCCCCTCGTGAAGCAGCCGTGCCGCGAGGATCGCCGTCCGTTGATGGACGTCTCGCGAGGGGTTGACCTCGACCACATCCATCCCGACGAGCGTCCAGTGACCGCTCTGGATGAGATCCAGCACCTGGCGCGAGCTGAGCCCCCCCGGTACCGGGTGGGATACACCTGGGGCGTACGCCGGGTCGAAGCCGTCCATATCCACGGTCAGGTACACAGCCGCGCCAGCCGGGATGTGATCCAAACGAGGCAGGGTGCCCTCGAGCCGGCGAGCTTCGTGGACGATGAGACGTTCCGAGAACGCCTCCTGCTGCTCGCGCTGCTCCGGGTTCATGGTGCGAATCCCCACTTGCGTTACCGTCGCGATGTGCTCCATCTCCAGTAACCGCGCCGCCACGCAGGCGTGTGAATCGGGATTTCCTTCGAACTCGCGATAAAGGTCCGGATGGGCGTCGATCTGGACCACATGGATGGGACGTCCCAGTTCTTCGAAGGCTCGAAGGGCGGGCACGCTCACCGCGTGATCCCCACCGGCGATGAAGGGGGTGTCGCCGCTTTGCAAGATCTCCTTCACTCGCCGCTCGTATTCGCGCGCGCTCGCCGGCCACGAGTCGCCCGGCCGGAGGTTTCCGTCATCTACCACCCGAGCGGACAGGTCGATCCCCGATTCCGTCGTGGCGTTGAAGCAACGCCCGTCATAGGCGCGGCGGATGGCATCGGGCGCCGCCGCCGCCCCCCGGAGGAACGAGGACTGCGTATCGTCGGCGATCCCGAGAAACACCCACGGGGCTCCTCTCCCACTCGTGAAACATCCGGCAAAGGGTATGGACTCGGTCATTTCACTGCCCGTTCGTCGGTGCGATGTTCATGATATAATCAAAGCTACTTCCAAACGAAAACGAAAGCTCCCATGGAGGCTCCTCGGCCATGGCTTATTTCGACATAAACCCTCTGCTGTCGAACATGTTGGACGCCGCGCCAGCGATCTCCGACCTGAACTTGTCCGTGGGTAAGCCTCCCCAGGTCGAGGTCGAGGGCCAGCTCCGTGGCGTTCCCTACGCGGGTATCGAGCGGCTGGCTCCCTATCAGACCGAGCTGGTCGCGATGCGGCTCCTCAAGGGGAATCGAGATCTCATGGCGAAACTTCTGCGAACCGGCTCGGTCGATCTGTCCTATTCGCTGGCGCAGAAGACGCGTTTTCGGGTGAACGTCTTTCTCCAGCGCGGGTCGTATTCCGTGGTGCTGCGAGTCATTCCCAACAAGATCCCGACCGTCGAGGATCTGGGACTTCCGTCTCAACTGAGTGAGATTACTCGAGAGCGAAACGGGATCGTGCTCGTTACCGGTCCTACCGGATCGGGCAAATCGACGACGCTCGCGGCCCTGATCAATCGGATGAATCAGGAAAAGGCGATTCACATCATCACCATCGAGGACCCCATCGAGTATCTCTATCCGAGTCTGAAGGCCACGATCAATCAACGCGAGCTCGGGGCCGATACCCAGAGCTTTGCCCTCGCCCTTCGTGCCGCTCTGCGCCAGGCGCCCAAGGTCATCATGGTCGGCGAGATGCGCGACGTGGAGACCATCTCCACGGCGCTCGAAGCGGCCGAGACCGGCCACCTCGTTCTGTCCACGCTCCATACCATCGACGCCTCCAAGACCATCGACCGGTTGGTGGGGGTGTTTCCCAAGAACGACGAACGCCAGGTCCGGCTGCGCTTCTCCCAGTGCTTCAAGTGGATCGTGAGCCAACGTCTAATCCCGAAGCCGGGTGGCGGCCGGATGGCCGTTTGCGAGATATTGCGCCGAACGCCTCGAACCAGCGAGTACATCCGCGACGGCGAGCAGGAAGGCAAGACTCTGCTCGACGCGATGCAAGACGGAGGGCTCGAAGGCATGCAGACTTTCGATTCCGAGTTGAAGCGATTGATCGATTCGGGAACTCTCGACCTCGACCAAGCGCTCTCCTACGCCACCAACCCGGCCAACCTGAGGCTCAAGCTCTCGATGGAGTCGGGAGGGGGCAACGGCGGAAGCGCGGCGACAGCTCGTACCGCTGGCTCCGAGATGGACAACTTGATCGAGAGGTAAGACGTGCAGACGAACTGTCCTCGCTGCTCCAATCGGCTGGTTCTCGATGACGCCAAGGTTCCCACAACGCCGTTCATGCTGAAGTGTCCCAAGTGTCAGGGCGTGGTCAAGCTTCCCGGCAAGGGCGGCGCGGCGAAAGCGCCGCCGACCGCGAGTCCCAAGCCTCCGGTTCCGCCCTCCGCCTCACCTACGGCTGCCGTTTCACCTTCGGCCACGACCTCGACGGCGCCCAAGGGCCAGAGGGTGGACAAAGTTCCGCCTCCGGCGGATACGACTCCGGCGACAGCGGCTGAAGCGGGCTCGGCCGGCAAGGCACTCGTCGCGCTTTCGGGCGAGCAGCAGGCTGCGATGGCAGCGGCGCTCGGTCGTCTCGGCTTTGCCGTCGAACAGCTCGATGGTGGAGACGACAAACCACTCCGCCTGCAGCAGGGAGATTTCGACCTGGTCGCGGCGAGCCGAACGACCCAATCGGTCGGTGGCGGTGTTTGCGGGATGGTTCAGGGGGTGCCGCCCGACGTGCGAAGGCGCCTGTTCCTCGTCCTGGTAGGGGACGAGTTCCAGACGGGAGAGAGCACTCAAGCGTTCTCGGTTCTCGCCGACTTGGTCCTGCACACCAGAGACGTTGCCGGGGCGGAAGGGCTCGTGGCGAAAACGCTCGCCGAACGACGCCGTCTCTACCAGACTTACTGGGACACCGAGGACAAGCGAGCCGAAGGAAAGCTCTGACTCAAGCGACCCTGACATAGTCGCGGGTGATGGCTTCGATCGAAGTGGTGCCCGCGAGGCGCATCGCCAGGGCCAATTCGTTCCGCAAGATGGCGAGAACCGATTCGACCCCCGGCTGGCCGAAGGACGCAAGACCCCAGATGTAGGGACGGCCGACGCACACGGCCCTCGCACCCAGGGCGAGCGCCTTGAAGACATCCGTTCCGCGGCGAAAGCCGCTGTCGACGAGCACGGGGACGCGCGACCCGACGGCCTCGACGACCTCGGGCAGCGAATCGATCGTCGCCCGCCCGCTCTCTTCGGCACGTCCCCCGTGGTTCGATACGATCACCCCGTCGGCTCCACTCTCGACGGCGAGCTTCGCATCGGCGGCGGTGACGATCCCCTTGATGAGCACTTTCATGCTCGAGATCCGCTTCAGCCGAGGGATGAAGTCCCAGGTGAGTGCGGGAGCATCGAGGTCGGTCAAGCCGGTGAGATCGAGGCCATCGAACATCGGCTTGCGTCGAAGTCGAAAGTAAGTCGGGCCCTCCTCGTGGCACGTGCTGCACTGTCGGGAGTCGGTGCGCGCCATTTTCGCGGCCGTCTCACGATTGCTGATGACAGGCAGATCCACGGTGAGGACCAGAGCGGGGCAGCCCGCCGCCTCCGCGCGTCTCACGAGTGCCTCGGTGACCTTCCAGCTTGCCGTCGGATAGAGCTGATACCAGACCGGACCACCGCGCGCCCGGGTCACTTCTTCGACCGACGCCGTCGTCATCGTCGAAAGGATCTGGAGGTGGGACTCTTGGCGCGCCGCCCGGGCGACCGCCACTTCGCCCTCGGGATGAAAGGCCCGCTGGCTTCCCACGGGAGCGATCACGATCGGCGTTTCCCAGCGCGTGCCGAAAAGCTCGATCGACAGATCGACCTGAGACACATCCACGAGCCGCCGTGCGAGGATCTGGATCCGGGCGAAGGCCTCGCGGTTCGCTCTCAGGGTCAAATCGTCGTCGACCCCGGTGGCGAGGTAGCCGTAGTGAGCGGGGGAGAGCTTGCTCTTGGAGAGCTCGTGGAAATCGAAGACGCTGAGCGCCTCGTCGGGCGACTCGATGAGGTATTCTTGGCCGTTGAACCCTGCTGCCGCGGCACCGGCTCCGATTGGGCTCGCCAGAAGAAAGCGTATGAGCTCACGACGGTACATGCGCGCGATCCTATCGTGGTAGGTGATCCGCTTGAAAGTCCATCTCGTCGACGGGACCTACGAGCTCTTTCGCGCCTTTTATGGGGCACCGAAGCGCACCGGCGCGTCTGGCCACGAGGTCGGGGCCGCAGCGGGGCTCCTTCGAAGCTTTTTGTTCCTCCTCTCCGGTGAAGACGTTACCCATGTCGCCGTGGCGTTCGACCACGTCATCGAGTCGTTCCGCAATGACCTCTATCCTGGATACAAGACGAGCGAGGGCGTCGACCCGGAGCTACTCGCGCAGTTCGATCTCGCGGAAGACGTGAGCCGGGCCCTCGGACTCGTCACCTGGCCGATGGTCGAGTTCGAAGCCGACGACGCGATCGCCACCGCCGCTCTCCGCTTTTCGCAGGACCATCGTGTCGAGCAAGTGGTGATCGCCTCGCCGGACAAGGATCTCACTCAGTGCGTGCGTTCCGACCGCATCGTCTGTTGGGATCGCATGCGAAGCAAGGTGCTGGACGAAGAGGGAGTGGAGAGGAAATTCGGGGTGCGTCCTCGCTCGATACCCGATTTTCTCGCTCTGGTCGGCGATTCCGCCGACGGGCTTCCCGGCGTCTTCGGTTGGGGCAAGAAATCCACCTCGGCAGTGCTTACTTGCTATCCGCACATCGAGGACATTCCCGAAAACGCTTCGACCTGGAAGGTGAAGCCCCGGCGCGCCTACGATCTGGCCGCCGAGCTTCGACATGCCGCGGAGGCCGTGCGGCTCTATCGGCGGCTCGCCACCCTTCGAACGGACGTCTCGCTGACGGAGACGCTCGAGGATCTGCAGTGGGTTGGAGCCCACCGAGAGCGGCTCGAGCCGCTCGGCGAGGAGATCGGGGAGCAGGAGGCGCTCGACCGCGTGAGTCGATGGCGCTAGCGTCGCTTTTTGCCGCCTCGGATCAGACGCTGCAGCGAGAATCCGCCTCCTCCCATCAGAACCAGGGCGATGAAGATGAGCAAATAAGTCGCAGCACGCTCGGGATTCCCCCAACCGTCGATGACGTCCTCGGGGTAGCTCGACGCTCCCATCCAAACGAGGATTTGCTGCGGCAATCGGTGACGGAAGAACGACGCCACGAACACCGTGAAGGCAGCGAAGCTCGCGGCGACGCGGGTGGCGATGCCGAATGCGATACAGAGTCCGCCGACGAGCTCCGACAGAGCCGCCGCCCAGGCGAATACGATCGGCAGCGGAAAGCCGATCGCTTCGACGCCGGCCACGAACCGATCGCCATTTCCCGAGCTCAGCATCGCGACCTTCTGCCAGCCGTGGGCGAAGGCGAGCCCGAACCCGGAAAGGCGCAAAACCAATAGAGCGACGTCTTTCGCCATGCGTGCTTCAACTCCTTTTTTCGGTAGGTTGAGTTTCCAAAAGCGCGGATGCGAGGAGTTTCTCGAGCCGCTCGGGATCGCCCTGAAGCGCGACCCGCTGCATGTAATGATGGAGGCTTCGTAGTCCCCCGAGCTCTTCTCCCCCGCCGGCCCGGCCAGGCCCTCCGTGGACCAGGTGCGGCATGACGATGCCGTGGCCCGTGGACTCGGGCGCCGACCTCGCGTCCATCACCATGAGCCGCCCATGGTAGGGGGCGAGAGCGAACGTGGCCTCGCGGACGAATGCCCCATCGTCGCTGAAAATCGTTGCGACGAGACTTCCGTTGCCCCGGCGAGCGAGCTCGAGTGCCTGTTCGACGCTATCGTAGCCGATTACTGTCGCCACCGGTCCAAAGACCTCGACTTCGTGAATCGCCTTGGCTTGCAGAGGATCGCGACACAGCAGCAGCACGGGCTCCATGAAGAATCCGCCCTGCGACGCGAAGTCGCTCCTTTCCGGGTCACCGAACACGACTTCGGCTTCTTCTCGGAGACGGGAGATGCCTTCGCGTGCCGATCGAACTGCGTCGGCATCGACGAGGGGGCCCATGCGAACTCCCTCTTCTCCGGGGTCACCCACTCTTATCGCCGCCAGGCTATCCTTGAGAGCGTCGACCACCGCGGACGCTCGCGCCTCGGGCACGAGCACCCGCCTTATGGCGGTGCATTTCTGGCCCGCTTTGACGGTCATCTCGGAAAGGATTTCCTTCAGGAAGTAATCGTACGAAGTGGAGCCCGGTGTAACGTCGGGTCCGAGCAGGATGCAGTTCAAGGAATCCGCCTCGATATTGACGCGCACGGCGTTTTTCACGATGGTCGGGTGCGAACGGATCGCGGCACCGGTCGCAGCAGAACCGGTGAAGCATACGATGTCCTGGCAGGTGAGGTGGGATAGCAGATCTCCTACCGAGCCGCATACGAGCTGTAGCGTGCCTTCGGGAACGACGCGGGAGTCGATGAGGATCTCGACCAATCGATGGGCGAGCCAGGCCGATGGAGTCGCCGGCTTCACGATGCTCGGGACCCCCGACAAGAAGGCGGGCGCAAACTTCTCGAGCATGCCCCAGGAGGGAAAGTTGTAGGCGTTGATCTGAACCGCCGCGCCCTCGAGCGGCACGAAGACGTGGCGGCCCACGAAGTTTCCGTCCCGCGAGAGCGGCACGGCGTCACCGTCCACCAGGAAGCACGAATTGGGGAGCTTCTTGGCGCCCAGGCTTGCATAGAAAGCAAGCGTGCCGATTCCACCCTCCACGTCGAATCGGGCGTCCTTCGTCGTCGCGCCGTAACTGGCCGCGATCGCGTGCAGCTCGTCGAGATGCTGGTTGAGCACGCCCGTGATTTCCTTCAGGATCGAGGCGCGCTCGGGAAAAGTCATCGCGCGAAGGGCAGGGCCGCCCACGGTCCGGGCATACTCGAGCATGGCCGAGAGATCGATCCCTTCGCTCGAAGCCTGTGCAATCGTTTCTCCGGTGACCGCGTGCCGAACCAGGCGTGGAGGTCCGACGCCCGCTTCCCATTCCCCACGCACGTAGCTTCGCAGAGTGATCATGGGGCGTATTATAGAGCTCGCGCCGATGCGCTGCGTGATTGCACCGCCGGGCTCCTCTGCCTCTCGCTGTCCACAAGCGGTGGCCGACCTCGGCAGGGCGGGGCGGAAGGGCGGGATCGGGTCAGGATTTGCGCACGGGTCGCCGTGCGCCTTCGATGACTCTGTCGCGTCCGGTCTCGGACGGGTCTTCGTGAAGGCTCTCCAACCACCGTCGCAAGCGAACGTTCTCGGTGTCGCCCGATTGGTCGAGACCGCCTCGCGCGAGGCCCCGAGCCATGGAGTCCAGCTTGTCTTCGATCACCTCGAGCTGAGCGCCGATGCGTAGCAAGAGGCTCTCTTCAATCGACCCCGCGCGGGTACTCGACGGGGCCGAGTCGCTTTCAGTCGCGAGCTGCAGGTCCGCGATCGCGTCCTCGACAACGCTCGCGGCGATATCCTGGAGACTATGGGCGAAACCGACGAGTAACGAGCGGTCGCAGATCGTGTTGATCAGACGTGGGACTCCAGAGGACTTCTCGTGAATGATTTGGACGGCGTCGGCCGCGAACATCCCCGGGTTCTTCGCTCCGGCGACACGGAGGCGATGCTGGATGTAGGCTCCGGTGTGAGCCAGGTCCAACGGTTTGATCGAAGCGCGGACAGCGACGCGTTGCTGTAACGCCTCGAACTCCGACGAGGCCAGCCTTCGGTTCAGGGAAGGCTGGCCCGCGAGAATGATCTCCATGAGCTTGCTGCCCCGCATCTCGAGATTGGTCAGGTAGCGTAACTCGTCGAGGTGGCCCCCCAGTAAACCTTGAGCCTCGTCGATGAGAAGGACGACTCTTCTCTGTCGCAGCGCTTCGTTACGCAAGAAACTCGCCAAGTTCTGCCACGGCTGCTTCTCGAGGGGCAGTCGCAAGGCGGTCGAAAGCTGGACCAGGAGCGGCTGTCCGCTCAACGAGGCGTCGGAGAGCAGAACCCCCTGCAGGCGATTGTTGAAACTGGCGACGAGCCTTCGGAGGAGGGTGGTTTTACCCATACCCGGTGCGGCCACTAGCGTGGCCAGTCCGAGTCGCTCTTCGATGGAATAGCGAAGCTCGTTCAGGGGCACATTGACGGGCGGTCCGTAATAATAGGTCAGATCCTGAGTGAGCTTGAAAGGCTTGTCGCTGAATCCGTAGTAGCGGATGTACATAATCGGAAGCCTAAAGGAGGGTTGGGGACTCCCGACGCGCACTTTATATCACATAAGTTGTCGAACGGGAAGCACAAAGCATCAAAAGATGCTGGCTTATTGTGAATTGCTCAACACCCGGTGTTTCAGAAACACGGATGCGTGAGGAGGGGGCAATCGGGATGAGCCGAGCGGGCGTGCGCGCGAACGTATAATGTCTCGCAATGTTGCGCCGAGCGGTAAGCCTCGTCGTTTCCCCGAAGAGCCGACCCGACGAGCTCTTGATGGTAGAAAGGAGCCCAAAACTCCGTTACTTTGGAGCCTTTCACGCTTTTCCCGGCGGGACACTCGATTCCGAAGACGGTCTCGTTTCCGTCGCCGGTCTAGAAGACGAAGCGTTGGCTCCGTTCATCGTCGCCGGCGCCCGCGAGCTTTTCGAAGAGACCGGACTTCTTCTCTCGCGCGGTGTGACCCGACCCCGCGTCGAAGCGCTGCGGCAAGGGCGTCGCGAGCTCCTC
The DNA here is from genome assembly GCA_035620555.1 of Vicinamibacteria bacterium. NCBI lineage: Bacteria > Pseudomonadati > Acidobacteriota > Vicinamibacteria > Vicinamibacteria bacterium. The sequence goes on along the minus strand of DASPGQ010000593.1, from coordinate 1,634 downwards.
GAAGGGAAGACCTCGTTCGCCTCCGTTCTCGGGGGGTTGGGTCGGTACCTCGACGCTCGCGATTTCGCTCCGCTCTGCCGCATGACGACGCCCCCTTTCTCTCCCGTACGCTTCGATACCCAGTTCCTGCGCGCCACGGTCGAGGACGGTGCCCTCGTCGAGATCTGGGATGGCGAGTTGGTGCGGGGCGAGTTCGTCGGGGCGGCATCGGCGCTCCAGATGTGGCGTGCGGGTCGAATGCACGTGGCACCGCCCATGGTCATTCTTCTCGACGAGTGGACCAAGGGACGGGACGGACTCGAGCAGCGAGTGCGCTCGTTGACGGAAGCCTACACAAGCGGGAAGCTCCATCGGATCTACTTCTCGCCCGGAATCCTGCTCGTTCCCCTCCGAACCCCCACGCGTCTTCCCGCGACCCACACGAACACGCTGGTAATTGGCGAAGAGAGGTTGTTCGTGGTCGATCCGTCTCCCCGCGACCCGACCGAACAGGAGAGACTTTGGGACTTTCTCGACGAGCTCGTGAGCGAAGGACGCGAGCTCGAAGGAATCTTACTCACCCACTACCACCCGGATCACGTCGGCGCCTTGGCGCAAATGCAGCACCGCTACGACGTGCTCGCCTTCGCGCACCGCGAGTGTATGACGAGGCTCCCGGGGACGCGCTTCGGCCGGGCCCTGGATCACGGAGACTCGATCGCGATCGGCAAAGCTCCGGATGGCAAGGATGATTGGAAGCTGTGCGTCTATCATGTTCCCGGCCACGCGCCCGGCCATTTGGCCTTTCAGGAGACTCGTTATGGCAGCATCGCGGTGGGCGATCTCGTATCCACGTTATCGTCGATACTCATCGATCCCTCGGATGGTCATCTCGCGACCTATTTGAATTCGCTTTCTTTTCTGGAGACGGTCACGACCGGAGCTCTCTATCCCGGTCACGGGCCCCCAGTGCTCGACGGCCGCGGGGTCATCCGAAAGGCGATCGATCACCGGCGGCACCGGGAAGAGCAGCTTCTCGGGGCGCTCACTCGAGATGCCCAGACCCCGGGGGAGCTGGTTGCGAAGATCTACACCGACGTGGAGCCCGGGATGCATGCGCTTGCCGAACGCTCCCTCCTGTCCGGTCTCCTGAAGCTCGAGGAGGAGGAGCGGGTCGTTCGATCGAAACGAGGCTATTCCCTCGCGGACTGAGCCCAGTGGTCTCGAGGAAACCGGAACGAGGGGGCGAAGGCCGTGGGCACTTCGATCCGCCGCCGCCGGGATCTCCACCGACTCGATTCGATCGGTCGTTCGGGGTTAACATCCGCGCCGTGAAACATTTCGGCGGCCATTCGATGTCGGCATCCATCCAACATGTCCTGGTTTGCGCTCCCCGAACCGCGGGCTTCGAAACACCCTCGCGATGGAGAGAGCTCGGTTATCTCCACGAGCCAAGGCTCGAGGGCGCCCTCGAAGGTCATCGAAGGCTCGTCGAGGTCTTGCACCAGGTGGGAGCTTCCGTCCACGAGCTCCGTATCCGGGACGGTCTGAGCCTGGATGCGATCTACGCTCACGATGCCTCGTTCCCCACGGACGCCGGTGTCATCTTGATGCGGATGGGCAAACCGACGCGCTCCGGCGAACCGTCACAACAC